>CBIHQZ010000483.1:0-5742 GCA_966212315.1 uncultured Myxococcales bacterium | reverse complement strand
GGAAGTTGTTGCCGCCGCGCTTGCCGAGATTGCCTGTCACGAGGAACAACAGCTTCTCGAGATACGAGTTGAGCGTGCTGTGCAGGCTCTGCTGGATGCCGAGATCGATGCGTACGCACGCCGCACGCGCGCGAGCGAACGTACGCGCAACGCGTTCGACATCCGCCAGCGGCACATCCGCGCGGCGCACGAAGTCCTCGATCGGGATCTCGCGCAACGCCGATTCCACCGCATCGAAGCCCTCGCATCGTCGCGCCAGGAACGCGCGATCGTGGAGCCCTTCGCGCACGATCGACGCCAGCATCGCCGCCATCAGGAACGCATCGGTCCCCGGACGAAGCTGCAGGTGCACGTCGGCCATTCGCGCGGTCTCCGTCTTGCGCGGGTCGACCACGATCATCGTGCGTGCGCCGTCCTTCTTCAGGTCGCGCAGCGTGTCGCGCGCGTTCGGAATGCCGTGCGCCTGAAACGGATTGGTCCCGATGAACAGCACCACGTCGGCGTGCTCGACGTCCTCCGTGATGTGGCAGCGTTGATCGCCGAAGAGGCGTCCGTTCACCCAGAAGTCGCCGGTCTTTTCTTGCGCGAGCGCGCTGTAGACGAAGCGACTCTTCATCGCCTTCATCAGCTGTCTGCTGTACGCGCCGCCGAGATGATTTCCCTGACCGCCGCCGCCATAGAACGCGAATGCGCGACCGCCGTGACGCTCGCGCAGTGCAACCAGACGCGACGCGATGTCAGCCAGCGCTTCGTCCCATCCGACGCGCACGAATCGTCCGTCGGGTTCGCGACGGAGCGGGTGTTCGAGGCGATCGGCGTTGTCCTGGTAATGCGCGAGTCGCGCGGCTTTCTGGCAGAGATAGCCTCGCGACACGGGGTGCGCTTCGTCGCCGCGAATGCTCTTGATGGCGGCGCCGTCCGTCTCGACGCGCAGCCCGCAATTTCTAGAGCACAGGATGCAGGCGGTCTGTTCGAAGGACGTCATCTACTGGCACTCCGCCGTCGGTCGGCACGTCTTCAATCCGTCGGCGCGCGCGCGACAGCAACTGCTCGCGCAACCGCTGTTGTCGACGCACAGCGTGCTGCAACTCGGCGCACTCGTGGTGCCGCCCGCGCATGCGGCTTGAAATCCATTGGCGGTGTCGGGGCAGCATTGCGAATCCGCGCTGCAAGGTAACCCGACTGCGATCGTGCACGCGCCGACCGGCTCGCACCATCGCGCGACCGCGCATGCATGCGACCCGTCCGCGAGCGCCGCGCAACATCCGGTCGTGCAATCGGCGTTCGTCGTGCATCGCCGCGAGCAGATCTGACCGGCGCCCGGTAGCGAAGCGCACACCGTCGGAAGACCGTTGTCGGAGCAGCACTGATCCGTCGACGTGCACGCGTTCGGGACGTTCACCGAGCACGTGCCGCTCGTGCAATTGCACGCACCGTAAGCCATGCCGTCGCTGTTGCAGATCTGCGCGCCTGCCCGGCCGCTGCTGCAGGTGCAGGCATTCGTCGACCCCGGAACGCACGAAGTCGGTCCGTCGGTACTCGCATCCATGCCGGTAGTGATCGTGCACGCGAGGGATGCAGCGAAGAGAACCGCGGCAGCGGCGGACATGAGAGCCGTGCGAGTCGACGAAGTCACGCCGGCACCATAGCAGCGCCACCGGGCGAAGCGATCGTCAGCCGTTGCGCGCTTGCTTCACGGGCGTCGCGGCTTCGAACGCGCTGTCGACGAACAGAATCGCGCGGATCGCACGAACGAGTTCGGCGAGACGCCGCTCGCGCCAGATCTTCGGCGAACTCTTGGTCCATCCGTGATGCGGCATGAGCGCGAAGTTCGTGAGCAGCAGCACGCCGACCTGCACCACCGCCGCTTCGGGATCGAGATCCGGGCGAACGTTCCCGTCACGCTTTCCGCGCTCGATGAGATCCACCATGAACGCCAGCCACGGGCGCGTGCCGTCTTGGATGCGATCCGATGCGCGCTGCTGACCATCGAGCAGGAATCGCAACAATACCGCGGCGGCGTCGGGTTGCGCATCGAGCATCCCCTCGAGGAGATCGAGGGCCTGTCCCATTCGTTCGGACGGATCACCCGAGAGCGCGCCCATCAAGTCGACGAGGCCCCGATTCGCTTCGTCGAGGACGTACGTGAGCACTGCGTCGCAGAGCGCGTCCTTGGTCTTGAAGTGATAGAGCAGCGCTTGCTTCGAGGCGCCCACGTCGTCGGCGACGTCCTGCACCGACACGGCGCCCGCACCGTGCGCTGCGAACAAACGGGTGGCGCTCACGATGGCGGCGGAGCGGAGATCTACGGTCGATTTCTTTCGCGGAGGCATCAGCGCGGCGGTGCGCAAGAGAGCCACACTTCTGCCGCGGAATCCATCGTGCGAAGCAACGCGCTCAGACGAAGAATGCGCGGCGTCGCACTTCGTCGGGCAGCGCGTCGAGATCGAATCGATCGAAGTCGTGCAGCGTGTCGCGGCTCCAGCCGAGCCTTCGGAACTCCGGCATCATGATGCTGGTCGACGCGGCCACATGTGGCGCGATGGCGCGCGCTGCGGCGAGTCCGGCACGACCGACGGCGGCGCGGTTGAACGCGATGTGCCCGATCTCGTCGACGAGGATTTCGATCAGCCGCGCTTCGAGTGTCTCACGCAATGCGGGCTGATCGCGGAACTGCTCGCGGACGTGCGTGAGCATCCAGTGGAACGTGAACACGCCGGCGATCTCCGATCCGAGCAGGATCGGGTGGAAGATCGATTTCGGTGCGTTCGCGAGCGTGCCGATGAGCAGCGTGAGCGGCAGCGGCGGACGCCACGCGCCGACGGGCGAGGGGAGCGAGAACTGCTGCGCGGCGCCCACGAGGATGCGCGTGTGATAGCGCTCCTCGTGGGTGAGCACGCGCTCGACGCGGCCGAATACATCCGACGCGGTGTGCGCGTACCGCTTCCGCGTGATGACCTCGACACCGTACGCCTCGCTCGCGTTGACCTTCACGAACGCGAGCAGTGTGAGCAGCGCGGCATCGGTGACGCCCTCGGGATCGAAGCGTTCGTAGTTCTGTTCGAACGAGGTGCGGTCGATGTCGCCGCGATGACGCACCCGCCACCCGGCCGCGTCGTCGAGCCACGACTCGCGGTTCGAAAAGATGCCGTCGGAGACGAGCGGTCCGTTGCGTCGCTCGAGAAAGCGCAGGTAGTCGCCGAGCACGTCGTCGCGTGGTGACTCGGGCGCGGGGCCATAGAACGAGGGGCGGAGAGCCAGGGAGGTTGTCGCGGGGAGCATGTCTCCGAGCTTCCTTACCAAGTGGTAAGTAGTCAAAGACGAGCGTTGTTTCACGCGGTATTCGAATGACCGTCGCTACCGCTCGCACCGGCGGCCCGATTTTCGGTGAAGGAACGGATCGTCTGCACACCGCCCGCGATTTCCTCGCAGTCGTATCGGCACTTGCCAGTTGGCAAGGACAAGACAGTCAGTACGAGTCGCTCGAACCGCCTCCGCCCGATGACCCGCCGCCGCCACCGAAACCACCGCCACCCCCATCGAATCCGCCACCGCCGCCGAAGCCACCGCCACCGAATCCGCCACCCATCGGCGGGATGAAGATGAAGCCGCCGCGTCGCCGACTGAACAACATGATCGCGAGAACGATCAGGAAGAACACGATGTGCGCGATCGACCGTCGCCCACCCGAGCCGCTGTCGGTCCCCGGTTGCGCTGGGGCACTCCCCGGTGCGCTGCCGGTGGTGAGTGTCTGCGCGATCGCATCGGTGCCGAGTGAGACGGCGTCACGGAATCGGTTCTCGCGGAGGGGCGGCGAGATGATCCGACGGATGATGTCATTCGATTGGAGATCGGTCAGTGCGCCGCCCACGCCGCGACCCGTCTCGATGCGCACGCGACGCTCGGTTGGCGCGATCACCAGGAGTACGCCGTTGTCGTGCTCGCGCTGCCCGAGGTGCCAGGTGTTGAACGTGCTGTAGGCCACGTCAGCGATGTCCTCGCCTTCGAGTGAGCCGGTCATCAGCACTGCGATCTCGTAGCCCGTGCGCAGCCGAATGGCCTCGAGGCGCTGCTCGAGAAACGCGCGATCGTCGGGCGTCAGCTTCCCCGCCGTGTCGGTGACGTGACCTTGGATCGCCGGCACCGTGAAGGCCGCAGCCGTCACGGTGCGCGGGACGATCAAGAGCCACGCGGCGACGAGCGCAGCGAAGACGCTCGTGAACGGGGACACGCGTCGCATCAGAACTGCACTCGCGGCGCGTTCTGCACGTCGGCGTTGCTCGCCTGGAGATACACGCGCGGTCGGAAGTGACGTCGCGTGGCCTGGTTCACCACTTGCCCGCCGATCTTGTTCAGCTCCGCGTTGTAGCTACGGGCGGCGGCGTTGTACTCCTCGCGCGCTCGCAGGATGCGATTCTCGGTGCCTTCGAGCTGCACCATCAGGTCGTGGTACTGCGCGTTCGCTTGCAGCTGCGGATACGCTTCGTTCACCACGAGCAAGCGCGAGAGCGTCTGGCCGAGCTGGTCCTGCGCTTGTTGGAACTGCGCCACCCGCTGAGGGTTCTGCTGGTCCTCGGCAGAGAGCTGGATACTCGATGCACGCGAGCGCGCTTCGGTGACTTCGCGAAGCACTTGTTCTTCGTGCTGTGCCGAACCGCGCACGGTCGCGACCAGATTCGGGATGAGGTCGTAGCGACGCTGCAGCGATGCGCCGAGGTCGGCGAACTTCTGCTCGGCCACCGAGTCTTTCTCGACCAGCGTGTCGTAGCGGCGGCAGCCGACGATCGCGAAGGCGAGTGCCAGGAGCAGCGATGCGAAGACGCTCCGTTGCGACGATGCGAAACGATTGGCCATGCGAGTCCTCCGAGCGGTCGGAGGGTGCGAATTCGGTGCCGGTGCAGAGATTCGCGAGGGAGCTCGCGAGGCGCAGAAAGACGCGGTGCACGTCGTGAACGCGTGAGTGCATTCGCGATGCACATCGCGATCGTGATGCGAGTCAGCGCACGCGCATCAACCGAGATCGATCCAGTCGCCGTTGGTGCCCGACTCGAGCCGACCGTGCCAGACGCCGCGTTCGGTCTCGTGCGAGGTGTCGTAGATCGCGGTGAGCAGATACGTCGGCGAGGTGTGCCAGCCGGGCGCCGGGTTCGACGCGGAGTGCCCCCAGTAGCGCGTATCGATCGCCTGCGCGTGTCGCGCGCCCGGTGCGATGGTCTCGATCACGCGGCCCGAGCGAGTGCGGGTCTCGATGAAGCGCAGCGTGCGCGGCGGCGCGTTGTGGGTCGCGGACTCGACGCGGAGTTCGAACCAGTCGAGGTGGGTGTTGCCGGCGGCGACGTGGCTGAGCACGGTGATCGGCGCGTTGGAGACGTTTTCGAGCACGAACGCGATGCCGAAGTTGTTCACCCACTGCAGTCCGAGACGGAGTCCGTTGACCGGCGGTCCGAAGTTCGGTGCGTGCGGCGGCGCGTGCGCGGGCGATCCCGCCGACTGCGCGAAGGTGCGGCGCGCGATCGCGATTGTTCCGAGCGCGGCGAACGCGGCGGAGCGTTGCATCCAGAAGCGACGTGAAGGATTCATGCGACCGGGCTCCTCGCGAATGTTCGACCGACGATGCAGCGTGCGAGTCGGACACGTCCAGTCGCGAACGCTTGGGTCGGGGCCCGGGATGAACGCGTGAGGCAAGCCGATGAACGCCGATGATTTCCTCGCACTCGCGACGACGAATCACTTCACGAGCGA
>CBIHQZ010000482.1:0-5754 GCA_966212315.1 uncultured Myxococcales bacterium | reverse complement strand
ATTGAGTGAGGGCGAGGAGTCCTTCCTCACCAGTGCGTGCATCCAAAACGTAAACGTAAACGTGATCGTAAGTTTACGTTTACGTTTGAAAGCTACTGCGGGCTCACGGAGTTGAGCCACTCACCGAGCGCCCACACCGGGAAGTACAGCCGGTAGTTGTCGTAGTTGATCATGCAGGTGCGGTTGAACACGCCCGCCAGCGACTCACGCGCCCAACTGCCGTCCTTCTCCTGACGGTCGACCAGGAACTTCGCCGCGCGCGCCTGCGCTTCCACGTTCGGATGGCGCGCCCGTACGAGCGTCGAGAGCGCCCACGCGGTCATCACGACCTGCCCGCGATCGTGCTCGACGTACTTCATCTCCCAGCAGCTCTCGGGACGCTCGCCCCACGAGCCATCGGCCTTCTGCTTCGAGAGCAGGAACTCGCACGCACGCTGGATCGCGGGATCGTTGCGATGCGCGCCGGCTGCGAGCAGCCCCGACACACCGAACCACGTTCCGTACGTCATGCACACGCCCCACGAACCGACCCAGCCGCCCGACGCTTCCTGCTTCGCGCGCAAGAACGCCGCGCCGCGCTGCATGGACGGATCGATCTGCGCATCGAATCGCCCGGGGAATCGCCGCTTCGCCACTGCGAAGGCCTGCATCACCGAGCTGGTGCACTCGGTGAACGAGTAGTCGACCATGATGTCGCCGAAGACCTGCGACGGATTGAGCTTCTCCATCCACGCTCCGGCGCGCTGCTTCTCGTACGTCGCCCAGCCACCGTCTTCGTTCTGGAACGAGAGCATCAGATCGACGCTGTCGCGCAACAGCGCTTCGTCCACCGGTTGCTCGACGTCGCCTTCCATCGCCACGGCGCACTTGAACCCTTCGGCGGTGCAATCGGTGATCGGCCATCCGTGCGGACGATTCGAGAAAGGCCAGCCGCCCCGCGACCGATGCCGGTAGTGCGCCTCGGGATTCGGCACGTCTTCGAGAATCTGGTTGTCGCGGATGTACGTGTGCGCCCGCTGCAGGAGCGCATCGAACTCTTTCGCCATCGGCGTGGCGAGCACGGCTTGGACCGCGAACGCCGTGTCCCACAACTGGCTCGAGTTGTAGCCCTGCATCTTGATCCCCTCGGGCGCTTCCCAGAGGTACTGGTCCATCATCGCGAAGCTCTTCGCCACCGCGGGGCCACCGGGTGTGTGCGCGGCGTGCGCGGCCGTGTTGAGCACCGCGTTGACCGGGCCGATGCGAATGAAGCTCGTTGCTTCGTCTTCGTACTGAATGTGCGCGAAGGTCTCGTCGATCGCGCGCTTGCGCAGCGACTTCGAAGCCACGCGTTCGTACACGCCGAGCACCGCGTTCGCTGCACGCAGCCACGGCGTTGCCGGCCGGTACGCATCGGTGCGCGAGATCGTGGTGCGATGCTTCTTCCACTCGATGCGCGTGTAGTCCTTGCCGTAGAGCGCGTCGCGAATCGAACGGATCAGATCGTTCGCGGGGCGCTTCGCGCGCACGCCATAGAGGTACGCCATCGGGAGGTACACCTGGCGCGCGTGGCACCACATGCGGCCCGGATGGAACGGCGTCGCGTACGGCAGGAGCCACAGCTCAGGCGAGATCGGATCGAGTCCGTCGTAATCGTAGAGATCGATGAGCGAGAGGGTGAACTTCCCCCACGACGCAGCGCCGAGCGGAGTGCCGTTCGCGCGCACCCACGAGGCCATGCGCATCGCGTCCGAGTCGTCCGCGGGTACGCCGAGCAATCGCAGCGCCGCGTACGACAGCGACGAGGTGAACACGCACCCCGGCCCGCCCTCGAACACACCGACGCTGCCATCGACGTTCTGCGCGTGACGGAAGTAGCGAATCATCTTCTCGCGCTTCGCCAGCGGGATTTCGTACTCCGCAAAATGCGCGACGCACACGTACATCGGCAGCAGGAACATCGGCCCGCCGTAGTCGCCCTCCCAGCTCCCGGCTTCGGCCTGGATCGATCCGAGGTGTCCGCACGCAGCGCGGAGCGTCTTCTCGACCGCCGCGTGAAGGGGATCCGCAGCAGGCGCAGCCGGCGTGTTCTTCGCCTTGCTGCCCTTGCGTGACTTCGAACCGGGCGTTGCTTGTGTCATCGGAGTGCCTCTCGCACCGCGGTCGAGGTTGCGCGCTTGAGCGTGTCGGTCGTGGCGTTGGTCATCTCGCGCACGATGCGGAGACGGTCTCGGATCGAGCGCGGCCCGTTCGGTCCCCTCGAACGCATCGCCGCGCGGGTCGCGTACCCGAACACGGTACTGAACTCGCGCGCGAACGAGGTGAACGACGTGGAGTGACCGGATAGCAGCGCCATCGATGCGATGCGCGCGCGCGGCGTGTCCTGCCAGTAGGCCAGCATTCCGTCGCGCAGTGTGCGGTACCCGTCTTCGCGGCCGAGGAACACGTCGTAGAGGCGCTCGGTGAGAATCTCCTGCGCGCGCACGTAGCGGTAACGCTCGCGCTGATACTGCTCTAGCGCGGCATCGATGCCCTCGATGCTCTCGCCGTGTGTCTCGATCGCGCCAAGCAACGTGCGCACGTCGTGAAGACTGGTGGTCATGCCGGTCGCGGTGATCGGATGCGAGCAGCCGCCCGCGTCGCCGATGAGAGCTACGCCCGGGAGCACGCACTGCGACGTGCGGAGTTGCTGCGTCGCGCAGAGTTCGAGATGACCGTTCTCGAGTCCGTCCATCATCGCGGTCTCGAGCTTCGGCGGGAGCACCGGCGCGTACTCTTCGCGCAGACGTTTCGCGATCGCCTCGCGTCCGCGTTCGGTGTCCGAAGGCACGTCGATGCAGAACCGCACGGCATGCCCGATCGGGTACGCGAGCACCGGGCCCGGCGCGCCGATGACGACGTGACCGTGGTTCGGATGCGGCAACTCCGCTCCCTTCGCGAGCAGCGCGACGCTGTAGCTCAGGAGCGTCATCTCCGAGTCGAGACCCAGGACGCCGCGCAACTTCGAGAGACGGCCCTCCGCGATGAGCGTGAGCTTCGCGCGGTACTCGTTCCCTTTGGCGGTCTTCACGCCGACCACGCGGCCGTTCTCGCGCAGCACTTCGCTCGCGCGTTCGCCGGTGCGGATCTCGACGCGGTTCAGTCGACCCACGACTTTGCGCATCGTGTCGACCATGTGCTGGTGGTCCATCGCGTAGCCGTTGCCAGGTCCGACCGGCGGCTGCTCGTAGGGGAGGGTGACGGCCTCGCGATCGGCTGAAGGCACCACTGCGAAGCCCGAGACCTCGCTGCCGCCTTCGCGCCGCATTTCGGCGAGAAATCCGAGCGCGTCGAGTTCACGCACGCCGGGCGGATGGATCAGCTCGCCGCGAAAGCGCGGATCCGGGCCGTTGCGCGCTTCGAGCACGAGGACGTTCCGACGACCGTCGGCGAACGCAGCGGCGAGGGCCATGCCCGTGAAACCGCCGCCGATGACGAGCACGTCATGGGTGGTCATGACGGGTTGTCTGCCAGACCGACACTCGCTTGGCGAGAGTGAACGGGTGCGAAAAATCATGCGCACGTGCGAAGAAAAGCACGCGTTTCCCCGCGTCGATGCAGCGGATCGCCATCGGGTTCGCGCGTCGAGAGACGGACGCGGCAGCGATCACTTCGCCCGCTTCGGACATCGCCGAAAGGTTTGCCGATGCGACGTGGTGCGCGAAGCTCGGAACACCGATGCCTTCTCGATCCTTCACGAAGCGCGCAGCATGGTCGATCGCGTCACTGCTCACGCTGGCAACACCCGTGTGCGCGTACGCGCAAATCAGGGAGACCAGCAGCACCGACGAAATCAACGCACCCGAGCCGGTGCCGGTAGCCTCCAGCGCGCCTGCTTCGAGCGCGCCGATCGCGAGTGCGTCGCCTTCGCCCGGCCCGACGCTGGTGCCACTCCCGGGGCCCGCCGACGGAATCGATCCCGACGCCATTCGCACCGCATGTCGCCGCGCCGACGATCCCGACATCATCGGGTGGACCGTCGCCGGCGTGTACGCCGCCGCCGGCATCTCGCTCACGCTCTACAGCGCGCTCTACCAGACGCCTACCGGCATGCAGACGCCTGTGGGAATCGCGTACATGGGCGGCATCGGCCCGGGGCTCATTCTCGGCGCCATCGGTGTTCCGATCGCACGCGGCATCTTCACCGGCGACGCGGTACTGCGCTCGGTGTGCGCCCGCATGATGCGCAACGCGCGCGAGCACACCGACAACCCCTACGACACGTACACCGCCGATCGCGTGTTGCGCACCCTCGGTGAGCCGCAGGGTTTCGTGCTGCCGTTGCTGATCGGACTCGCGACGGCTGCGTGCATCGGTCTCACCATCATCCCATTCGCAACCAACAACTCGGATCTCGCCGGCCCGATGGGCGGGATCTCGGCCGCTGCGATCGCCGCATGGCCTGTTCTCCCACCGACGCCGCGATACCGCGCCGCTCGTCACTACGTGCATGGCGACTACAGTCGACATGGCCCGGTGGGCGTTACCCCGACGGTAAGCTTCGCGCCGATGCCACAGGGCGCAGGGGTCTCGCTCGTCGGTACGTTCTGACCAGTCACACGCCCACGGTCGAGTGGTTTCGACGCCCGTTTGTGCAGCTTCGAAACAACGGACGATGTGGTTCGCCCCATGCACCGGTGTCCCCCCACAGGAGGACCACCAATGCGCTACGCACGAACGACTGCTCTTCTCGCCGGACTTCTCTCCTTCGCCTTCGCTGCGCCGGCGATGGCCGACCATTACGATCATCACGACGGACGCGGCTACTACGGCCACCGCTATTACGGTCGCGAGTACGGTCATCGCGGGTATCACGGTCGCGGCTATCGCGATGGTCACTACTATCGTGGCGGCGGCCCGCGCATCATCGTTGCGCCGCCGGTCGTCGCCCCTCCGATCGTCACGCCGGGTTACGGCTATCCCCACCACAATCGCTGGCACCGCGGCTGGTAACCTGACACTTCGCGGCTCCCTCGCGACGCGGATGATCCGCGAGGGAAGCTGCGAACGATGTTCGTTCAGCGTGCGACGGGCGCTGCAGCGATCGGATCGAGTGCGATCGTATTGCTCCAGCGCTCGTCGTCCGTCGTGTCCGACACGATGATGCGACCGGTGGTGAGATCCATGTCGAGTCGCGGATCGCCATCGATCGGCGTCGCTTCGAAGTCGCTCGCGCGCAACGGTGCGCCATTGCTCTCGCAGGCGATCCTGCCGGTTGCACCGCCGCCATAGAGCGCGACGCCGCCGCAACGGATCTCCGCGCGGCAATGCGGCACGCCGGGCGTTGCGCCGTCACACGCCATCGTCGCGATGGTGCAGGGCGCGTTCGGTGCGAAAGGCGCGCTCGGCGTGGCGTCTGATACGTGGCCGCTGCGAATGGAGGGCGGTCGGCACGCGAGCGTAATGGCAGGCGCCGACACCGGCGTGCTCCAGGGCTCGACGTGGAATTCGAACGTCTGCGAGTGTTCGAAATCGCGCACCGTCGCGATGCCGCGAATCGTGTCGATCCACGCGCGCTGCGGAACCGGGCCGCCCGGAACGAACCCGCACAGCAGAGAGAGCTGCGAGGGCTCGCCTTCGCGTGGGCTCTGCTCGCCGACCTGACAATCGGCTTCGATGCGGCGCGCGCCGTTTCCGTCGATCGGGCGATAGATCACGGTCGAACCGCAGACGATGTCGACGAACGATCGAAGTCCTTCGCGGCCGAAGCGATCGAGCGCGATGTTGATCGTGCAC
>CBIHQZ010000481.1:0-5759 GCA_966212315.1 uncultured Myxococcales bacterium | reverse complement strand
CCTGGGGGGGGCCTGGCGGCGGGGCCCCGGGCCGCCCCGCCCCTCCCCCGCGGGGTCACGGGGGGGGCGCCCCGCCGCCACGGGCCGGCGCGCACCGCGTCTCTCCATCGGCATGACCCCGAACCACCCGCTCCGTCCTGCTCGTGCTCGAAATCCCCCTCCTACTTCCGCTTCCTCCCGGTCGCACGCACCACCATCGCCCGCGTGACCTCGTGCCCGAGGGCCCCCTGCATCCGCGCCGTGATCGCGCTGCGCAGCGTCTCGAGCAATCGCGCCGACCGGTCCGGAAGCCGCGGATCGAACGTGTCCGCCACGGCCGACGCAATCCGCCGCGACACGACCTCGAGTTCGGGCTCCACCCGCGCGAGCGCTTCGCGAAACGCCACGAGCAACTCCGCATCGAGCGCGCCACTCGGGTCCCCCGCCGCGCTTGCATCCCCCGCATGCGCGATCACCAGGCCGACCGCGTGCAGCGACGCGAGCGGCGCCTCCGCGAGTGCATCGAGCAACCCGGCAATGCGGTCGAGCGGAACCCCCGCATCACGCAGCGCCCGAATGCGCGCGAGTCGATCGACGTGGGTGGCGTCGTAGAGCGCCGCCGTGGCCCCGGTCTTCCGTGGCGGATGGAGCAGCCCCGAGCGCAAATAGAAATGAATCGTGTCGCGCGTGCACCCCGAGCGATCCTCGAGTGCGCTCATCCGCATCGTGCGCGCCGTCTTCATCGCGCGCCTCGGACAGATGCGCGCGCGCGACGCAGTTCCACCGCGATCGCGAGCACCAGCACCAGCGCTGCGAACGGCGGCGCGAATCGAATCGTGTACGGCGCGATCGTGCGAAGCCGCAGTTGCCGCGCATCCGAGATCACCACCGCGCGTTCCCACAACGGCGCGCGCTCGATCAACCGCCCGCGCGCATCGACGCGGCCGGTGACCCCCGTGTTCACCGCGCGTAGCATCTCGCGCCGCAACTCGATCGCCCGCCAGCGCGCGAGCATCAGATGTTGCCATGGCGCCGCGCCCTGCCCGAACCACGCATCGTTGGTGATGTTCACGAGCAGATCGACGCCGACCGCATCCGCCGCCACGTATCCGAGCGTGTCCTCGAAGCAGTTGAGCACACCGACCGTGAGCCCTTCGCCCACGCGCAGCACCTCGGGACGATCGCCGGGCGTGATCCCTTGCACGCGACGAAACGTGCGCCGCACCCAGTCGATGCGACTCACGATCGGGATGTACTCACCGAACGGCACGAGCACGCGCTTGGCCACCGGCGCGCCGAGGACGCCGTCGATGCTTCGCACCAACGCACCGTTGTAGCGATGCTCGTGCTCGTCGAAGACGATCGCCCCCACCAGGATCGGCGCGTTCACGCGTCCCGGATACACGGGCTCGGCGACGGCACCATCGCGCATCGCATGCGCGGGGAGCGGATACGGATACGCGCCTTCGGGCCACACGACGAGGTCGACCTGTTCACGCAGCGCGGCGGCGGTCTGCGCTCGAAGGCCCGCGAGGATCGCGCCGAAGTTCTGCTCGTCCCATCGCACCGTCGGTGGGATCACCGGCTGCACCAGCGCGACCCGCACGATCGGCGCCGCTGCAGTTGCGCGGCGAACGCTCGCATCACGCAGGCCTCCGTAGGTCCATAGCGCTGCGAACATCAGCACCGCGCCCGCGATCGCCCACGCCGATTGCGCTCGATGCGACTCGACCGCGCGCGCACGCATCCGCCCGTCGCGCACCACCCGCGCGAGCACTGCCATCACCGCGAACAGCGCGGCGCCGAGGCCGCTCACCCCCAGCACATCCGCGCACTGCGGGATCCACGGCGCAACGATGAGCGGCGACGCGACCTGCCACGGGAACACGCTCGGTGCGTATCGCTCGACGACGATGATCGCGAGCGCACCGGCGATCGGATGCGACACGCTCTTCGCGCTCGCCGCCGCGAGCAGACCCGCGCACCCGAGGGTGAGCCCCGCCGCGCACGACATGAGCACGTACGCAGTAATCGCAGCGATCAGCGGCAGCTCGGTGAAGCGCGTAACCGTTCCGACGATCCAGTAGAACGCGCCCAGCGTGGCGACGGTTCCCATCAGCCATCCGCACAAGAACGCCTCGCGCGGTCGCGCGCCATCCCACGATGCGGCGAGCAGTGCGAGCGCCACGAACACCGCGGGCCAGGCTTCGATCGGCGGCGCCCCGAGCGCGAGAACCGCACCGGCGGCGACAGCGAGTGCGGCACGCCGGCGCGTCGTCATGCACTCACGCTCGTTCGAGCATGCGAATCGCGGCCTCGCGGAGCGTGAACGTCGCGGGGAGCCGGCCGGGCGCTTCGCCGTCGATGTCGAGCAGCGCATCGGCCCCACTGGTGGCCTCGGCGCGAACGACCTTGCCGCGCGTGTGCTTCACGTGCGCGCGACCGATGTGCGTGCCGCGATACAGATGCTGCGCGAGCGCCATGTTCTCGAGCTTGCTCATGTCGCCGAGAACGACGACGTCGAAGAGGCCGTCGTGCAGATCGG
This sequence comes from uncultured Myxococcales bacterium, assembly GCA_966212315.1. Taxonomy (GTDB): domain Bacteria; phylum Myxococcota_A; class Polyangia; order Polyangiales; genus CBIHQZ01. The sequence continues at coordinate 3,235 of CBIHQZ010000481.1, read as the reverse complement.
CCTCCGGCGCCACGAACATTCCGCCGCCGAATGCGCGACCGTTCGCGACCGCGACGTTGCCGACCGGCCCCTCGTAGAACAGCTCGTCGTCGACGAAGACCCGCACCGGCACGTTCTTGTAGACAGCGTTCACGCGGGCAGCCGCGAGGAAGAACGACACCTTGCCGCCGAGCCATTTCGGCCCGTCGTTCACCACCTGATCGACGAGTCCGCTCATGCCGAAGCTCGCGATGTTCCCGAACACGCGCGATTCGTTCTTGCCGGAGTGCGAGACGTAATCGATCACGCCGATGTCCACCGGCTTCGCTACGGCGCGCGCGAGAAACGTCGCGATCGCGCGCGGCTCGTCGGGCATGCCGATGGTCTTCTTGAGATCGCCGCCGGTGCCCGCCGGGACGAGTGCGAACGTGACCTTGGAAGCATCGAGCCATTCACCGTGCTCGTCGCGCAGCCCGTCGAGCGCTTCGTGAAACGAGCCGTCGCCGCCCATCACCGCGATGATGTCCGCGTGCGCGCGCACGAGTCGCCGCACGATTTCCGCCGCATGCCGCGGTCGTTCGGTGCGATGCACTTGCACGTCGAACCCGGCCGACGCGAGTTCACGCGTTACGTCGCCGAGCGACTTCGCAGCGCGACCGGCACCCGCTCGCGGGTTCACCACCAGATCGATACTTCGCTTCACGGGCAGGCAGGCTAAGGGTTCGGCGCGACGTGAACCAGCAGGTTTTTCAGGGGGTCGTGCTGCCCTGAAAACCCGTCGGCGCGCCGCATTTTCCTCCGGTACCTGTCGTGCAATGGATTGTGCTAACCACCGTGGCCATGACAGAGGCTCCGACGAAACCTCGGCGAGCCGTCTCCATGGGAGGCGCCGTGATCGAGTGGTTCACGCGACGCGATGCGCTCGCTGTCGGGAGGAGCGATCCGCGCACGCTCGACGCGCGGCAAAAGGAACTGTGCGAGCGGGCGCGGGGAGCATTCAGCGTCGCCGACCGAATCGCACCCGTCAGCGGGGCGACCGTGCCGCTCGAAGATGTCGGAGACGAAGTCTCGCGTACGCTTCTCGCTCTCTCGCTTCTTCGCGACTCGGTCACCTGGTCACTCGCGGCCGACGGCAAGTCCCTCCCCGCGGACGTGGCGAGCGCGCTCGATGTTCGGCAGGCCGAATTGGCGGCGGCGTCAGGCGGCGCCGATTCGCTCGCCCGCGTGCGGCGCGTGCTCTTCGAGCAGACCCTCGAGCGTGCGACACGTTCGTCAGCCGAGTTGAATGCTGACCTGGCCGCTTTGCGCACGCTTGCGAGCGCACTGCTCGAAGGGCTCGAACGACGCGCGACCGTCATCGAGCGCGCAACGGCCCAGCGCGTGACGCGAATCGCGGGCGCCGTGCTCGCGGCACTCTGCGTCGGCTTCGGCGCACGGACGTATGCGGTCGCGCGGCGTCCCGACCTCGTGCCGGGCGCGCATTGGCGCTCGAGCAGCGGAGATCTGGGATGGGGTACGTCGGGCATCGGGCGCAGTGGTGCGCGAGGTGTTGGCGCCAATCTGTTCTTCTGCACGCACCAACAATCGAACCCATGGGTCGAGTTCGATCTCGGACGGGTGGCGCCGGTCTCACGCGTCGTGATCAACAATCGATCAGACTGCTGCCAAGACCGTGCGGCACCGCTCGTCATCGAGGTCCGCGACGATCACGGCAACTGGCACGAGATCGCGCGACGCGACGATACGTTCGCCTCGTGGGACAAGACCTTCCTGTTCAGTCATCGCGCGCGCTTCGTACGACTTCGAGTCGCGCGAGACTCCATCTTCCATCTCGCCAGCGTCGAGATTCACTGACCGCCCCGGCGCAGGACTAGGGCGCTGGCCCTCGGAGATTCACGAAGTTGATCATGATGGCAGTCTGGAGCACCGCTCCGGCGAACAGATACGCATGCCAGAGCATCGGGCGCCGCTGGAGGCGCGATATCAGCATGAACATCGGGAACAGCAGGATCGAGTAACGCGGCAGGCCCCACAGTGGACCCGCCACGATCTGCAGCATCAAGGTCACGCTGACGAGCGCGGCCTCCGGCCACTTCTTCTGCCAGAGCAAGATCGCCGTCGACACGACGAGCAGCAGGCCGACGGGCGCCTCCATGTGTGTGTACAGCGCTCCGAAATGCCCGTGGCGCTGCGCTTCATTGAACGCGTAGACCATCGACGGCCAGGTCACGCGCGGCCCGCCTGTCACGAAGCCGAACGACTTCTTCACCTCGAAGTAGTGAAAGTAGTCGTTGAAGGTCCGCTTGAAATACACGCCGATGGAGATCGGTGCCGCGGTCGCGCCGAGCGCCGGGAGGAAGCTCAGATAGGTCCGCCATTGGCGCGGCTTCCACTGCGACAGTGCGAGCAGCCCCAGCGCCGGGATCAGCGCGACGACATGCGCGCGCGTGAGCCCTGCGAGAAACGCCGTGACCGCCGCAGGCAGGTAGCGTTTTCGATCGGCGAGGAAGAATGTCGCGAGGGACAGCGCGAGAAACGTCGACTCCGAATACACGGACACCAGGATGTACGCGGTCGGATAGAAGAGCAGCGCCATGACCGGCGCCCACGGCGGCGGCGAGTTCGCGGAGCGCTTCTCGTGTGCGTAGAGATACAGCAGCACCATGCTCACCAGGAGCGATGTGCGCGAGATGTAGATCCCGGCGCGGTACGGCTCGATCCCGAATGCGTGGCCGACCCAGCGCATCATCAGACCGTACAGAGGCATGAAGCTGGCGTTCGACCGACCCCAGCCGCTGGCCGGCGCATACCCCTCGGTTGCGATGCTGTAGTACCAAACGGAGTCGAACCGGGCGAGTGGCGGCAGCGCCGGGAGATCCGGCTGATAGAGATGAAAGATCTGGTCCGTGCTCCAGCCGGGCCAGACAACGTGCCCGGGGTCCCGCATCACGGCTGCCGAGACTGCATCGATGGTCGAGCAGTAGACGAACCACAGCACGACGATGCCCATCAACTGCCAGCCAATCGGGCTGATCGTTCGGGTCAGGGCGCCGAGCCCTCGTAGCCGCGATTGAACAGCCTTGTTGTCTGTCATTTGCGCGCGCACCGTACCGCGCGGGGGATCACGGTCGCGACACAAAAGCGCCGCTCGCAGCGGCTGTGACACTGCGCGATTCAGCACTCGGCAGAACAGCTACGGCTACCTGTTCTCGAGGCTGTCGATCCATGCGGCATGCACTTCGAACCGAGGCCTCTT
>CBIHQZ010000480.1:0-5760 GCA_966212315.1 uncultured Myxococcales bacterium | reverse complement strand
TGGCCGGCAACGGACAGCCCGTCGAAACCGTCCGTACGATCCCGCGAATCCTCGGGGACTCCGTCGTTCCAGCAGCCTCGGCCGCTGTCATGCCGGACGGCACGCACTTCGGTCTCGTCTGGTCAGAGTACTACCCGCAATCTCCAGGACACGGTGCACGGTATGCGCTCTACATGTCTCGCTTCGAACTCTAGAATCCTCGCGCTCGTCGGCTTCGGCCTTCTCGTCGGATCGTGCACGCCGACGTACGACAGCATCGCGCCGTTTCGTTGCGAACTGAGTGCCGATTGCCCCGAGGGCTATCACTGCAACACCCGCCTCTGCGTGCGAGACGGCGTTGCCGAACCGGTGCCCATCACGACCACCGTTGCGGACGATGCGTTCGCTTTCTCGGTTCACCCGCGCGCGACGGGCGATGTGCTCGTGTGCTGGCGCCAGGCGCTCGCGGCACGGGATCCGGGCATCCACGCAGCCGTGCTCGGCGCCAACGGTGCCGTGACGACACCCGAAGCGCCCCTGTACAGCGATGACGCGAACAGCGTCGCGATCGTTGCTCCGATTGCGGGCGATTGCGCACCGCTCAACAACGAGAAGGTCGTCGTCACCACGCGACTCGCGGGCACCGAGCAATACCTCGCTCGCGTGTTCGCCGTCGGAGACCAGGCGCGCCCGGCTGCGAGCCAGACGTTTCACCGCCACGGGTTCAACTACTACTCGATCGCGAACGTGGGGAACGAGATCTGGGCGATCGACTCGCGCAACTCGAACGGCGGCGACGACTCGCGCCTCTGGTTTCTCACGCGCATCAATCAGGCCTACGAGATGTCCACCGCACGTCTGTGGATGCCCCCGTTCTCGGCGCAGCGCGAGATCGTCACGACCGCCGTACGGTCTGGCACCAACGGCGCGTGGATGGCCGGCATCTTCCGCGACGGGAGCGCCGAGTTCGCATTCTACCGCCCGACTATCACGTACACGGCGCTGCCGTACATCGTGCAGCCCGTCACGCAATACCGGGAGGCCTATCCTCTTGCCGTTCGAGGCGACAACCTCGCCATCGGCTATCGACTGTCGGGCAACCACTGGCAGATCTATTGGATCGAGCCCGGGCAGGGGGATTCCACGACGGATCCGGTCACTGCCACGCCCGGCCCGGCCTTCGATCTCGCCGAGGGTGTCGCGCTGCCGGGTGCCTATGCCGACGGTGATCGCCTGATTCTCGCGGGTGCGCTGCCTGACGATCAACTTCTCGCGGGTGAGTCCCACGAGAGTGGCCACGTCGAGGTCTGGACCGCGCCCTGGGGCAGCGCGACGCCGCTCGAGCATCTCGAGACGATCGACAAACTCTCGCGCATCGTTCCGCGACGCCTCGCGGTCACGGCGGTCGCGGGTCGACTGCAGGTCGTCTGGACAGAGCGCGTACCGGCCTTCAACGAAGGCTCCGCGCAATATGTTTCGCTCAATGCGGCTGCGCTGCGGGCGCCGGCTTCCACTCCGTGACCGATCCCATCGCGATGCGCGGGTGGATGGTCGTCATCCCACTGGCGCTTCATGCGGCCTGCTCTCCGCCGACGGGGATGACGGATGCCGGGCGTCCGCCCAACGACATCTTCGTCCGAGCCGCAGAGCACGTGCCCGGCGGCTCGTTTCTCGGTGTCTACTTGCCGCCTGCAGGGCGCGTGAATGTCACGACGCCCGCAGCGGGTGACTACGACCGCGTCGCGTATCTCGTGCGCGGTTTCGTCGGTGTCGACCCGCACACGCTCGATCCCGCGCAGTCAGCGGGTTCGCTGGTCGGCTATCGCGGAGACGGTACGTTCGACACCCTGTGCACGTTCGATCGCGTGGCCCGAGCAGTCGTCGCCGTGGACGGCGTGATCATCGTTGTCGGCGACGGAGGGCTCCTCGCGCGATATGCGCCGACGACACACGCATGCACCGTCACCACGGTGACCGATACGAACGGCGCGACGTGCGATTTCCACGGCATCGCCTCGGACGGCGCGCTCTCCTTTGCAGCCGGGCGCGAGACCGTCGCCGGTATAGCGAGTCCGTGCGTGGTCCGCGTGTCGGGCGATCAGCAGGCCGCTGAAACCTTGCCGGCTTCGTCGGCCACCGTACTCACCTCCGTGTCCTTCGATCCCGCTGTCGGCTTCTGGGCCGTCGGCGACAACGGCGTCACCATGCAACGCCCGCCACTGGCTTCTGCGTGGACGACGGATTCGACATCCGAAACGGCGGCGCCGCTGCACGCCGTCTCGACCGAATCGACGAGCACCCGTCGATGGACGATGGTCGTCGGGGGCGACAGCGAGAACGTCGTGTTGGTTCGCAATGTCACGCAGACATCCTGGACGAATCGTCACGATTTTCCCCGCTCGCCGAACCTTCTGCGCAGTGTGTACACGCGGACGGATTTCGAAGTGTACGAGATCGGCACCGGCGGACTGAACGTGGTCTACAACGGGCGTGATTACTACATTCCGCCCGGCGCGCCGGTCACGACGCAGGACCTCCTCGCGGTCCATGGCTCGAGTGGCATCGTGATCGCCGCCGGCGGTGATCCTTCCAATGCAACGCCGTCGCAAAGTGGTGTGGTTCTCATCCGTGGAGAGACCACGCGTCGGATGACTTTCACGGTCGACGGAGTGACGTATCCGGCGCTCGGAAATACGCGCCTCGAATTCGGCCTCGGCAGCGGTTCCGCCCAATGAAGTGGTGCCCGGTTCGTCTTCGGACGCCCTCGCCGGTCCGGACGGCGACGCGGCTGGATGCCGCAGTTTCGAACGCTCCGCGTGCAACTGACAAACGAGACATTGCGTTCGCCATGTCCGTGTGAGAATGGATGAAAAGGAGTCGAGCAAATGCGCTATTCAAAGAGTCTTCACAATATCGTCCTGTCGGTTGCGGCGGGCGGTCTTCTCTGGGCATGTGACGGAAACACCACCGCAGACGCCTCGGATGGAACCGACGCCGTCACCGACGTGGGAACGGACGTGGCCGTCGACGTGACGACCGACGTCGCGCCGGATACGAACACGACCGACGCCGCCGTAGACGCGCCTGTCGACGCTCCTACCGACGCGCCGGCGTGCACCGCGACGGTGAGCGCGGAAACCGAGTTCCCGCACGTCATGAACGGCATCTGGGTCGCCGAATACGACGCGACGACGATCGCGATGGGCGCGACGGACACCGTCGTCTTCTCGAGCACGTCGCCGGTCGCCGCGACCGCGATCGCCAGCGAAGGCAACTGCGCCTATTACGGCGACCTGTTCGGCGGACCGGCCCGCTCGATGGCCGTCCAGCGCAACTACGGCCCGATGACCGTCACGCAGGGCACTGCGGTCACGAGCATCTCGTATGACGCCACGATGCACGGCTACACCGGCGACACGAGCCTCTCGACCCCGATGTTCCCCGGCACCGACGCGACCATCGCGATCACCGGCGGACCCGACGGTCTCGCAGGCGCCATGGGCGTCGTTCGTCAGCCGCCGCGCTGGCCCGCGAATCTCCAGTCGCCGCCGGCCGTGCTCTCGCGCACCGCAGACACGGTGATTCCGTTCAATCCCCCGGCCGGCATCGCCCCCGATGCGCCCGTGCTCATCGAGATCACCGCGCAGGCGGACTTCTCGAACACCATCTTCTGCGCGGTGCCCGCGTGCGCGCATCAGGTCACCGTTCCGGCGGCCCTCGCGGCACGTCTCGAATCGGGCGCTGCATACCTGCTCTACATCGGCACGCAGAACCACGCCGACGTCGGCACCACCGCGCAGCCGCTGCGCTTCTGGATGTCGACCGGCGACCTCTACGGCATCAGCATCGAGTAGTCGTTCGTCGTCGTATCAACGACTCGAGCATCGCCGCGGTGGATCTTCGGATCTCCGCGGCGATTCTCTTTTGGCCCTTCGGCAACGCAGACTCGACGCCGGGATTCTCAGAGCGGATTCGCGGCGAACATCGGGAAGTACGACTCGATCTCCCCTGCGTGGAATCGCGCGGACAGTTCGGGAACCTCGTCGAACCCCCAGACCCGCTCGTCCTCGTCGACCGGCGGGACCCACCCGGTTCGCTCGGCATACGCCACGGCTTCTTCCGACTCGCCTACGCGTGAGCCGTGCGTGTGCACGTGCGTGTGGCGCCGGATGCATTCGATCGCGCGCATCGACGAGATCGACATGCCGAGTTTCCAACCCGCCGTCGCGATCACACCTTCGCGCGCGAGCGCAGCCAGCGTTGCGCGCGTGACCGAAGTGCCGATGTGATCGAAGAAGATCGAAGCGCCCAGACCGTCGGTGCGCGCGCGAACGAACGCAGCGAAGTTCGCCTCGGCCTCGCGGTACTCTTTGCGGTACTCGCCGTCGGCCGCGAATCGCTTCTCGTCATAGTAGATCGGGCCGAGTTCGCCCCGCTCGATCGGTTCGACGCCCAGGCTGCGAACCAGCGTCGCCCGCCTCGCTCCCGACGCGATCATCGTCGCGGGGAAACCGTGCATGCGCGCGAGATGCACCGAGCCGAGCGACGTGCCGCCGCCCCACGCCCACACGAACGGCGCGGCCATGTCGCGCTCGCTCAGCTGCACGCGCCAGCAACCGTACGCGACCTTCCAGTTCGACCACGCCGTGAGGTACCGCACACCGAATGCAGTCCACTGCCGCGGCGAGTACTTCGTGTCCGACGGAATCTTCTGGAGCATCGCGGTCGGGAGTTTCGTTCGCTTCGCGAGAAAGCCGAGCGATCCCTCGAGATCGTAGCCGAAGATCTTTTCCGGATAGCCGAATCGATCGCCGGCACCGAGTGCGCCGCCGATGACGAGATCGCCTTCTTTCAGTCCGTGATCATCGCCAACCACTTTGAGCACGCGCGAGAGAGCGCAGTTGCCGATGATGACGCGCTGCTCGTTACGGAGCCGGCAGATGTCGATCGGCTTGCGCATCAGCGCGTGGGACAGATTCGCTTCCCAACAGCCGAAGATCGGCTCGACGAGCGTTTCACCCGCTTGTGGCTCGGGAAATTCGAACGCCTCTTTCTGCATGGCCGGCGCAGATGGATCCGCCGCGTCGAATGGTCGAAGAACCCATGCTTCCGTCTTGATCAAGTCTTCGCTCCCACGCGCTTGCTCACGAACCTGGATCGACCGCGCCTCGATGAAAACTAACTCGGTTTCGTGCGGAACAGTGCCGCTATCTGCGCATCGCCCGGTCGATCAAACCCGACACACGCGACCATGTCGCATTCGCGTTCGGCCCTCTCAGCATCGACCAGTGATCGCCGTCGACGATCGCAAACGAAGCCCCGCCGGCCGCCAGGTCGAGGAATGGCTCTTCCGGCCGTTCCACGTTGATCCGCTGACGCTCGCGCGCCCGGATGAATGCAATATGCCCGGGATAGGCCCGCAACTCGTAATGCCGGCCGCGTCGCACATTCGATTGAGTCGCCCGCACGAGCCTTCGTACGAGACTGAAATCCACGCCGAGTCCGAGCTGATCGAAAGCCGTTTGATTCGTGAGCAACTCCTCGATTTCGGCGTTGGAAAATTGTCGCTCCGAACCGAAGGTCGATCGGATCATTCCGTCGAGGTAATCGTCACCATGGCGCGTCGCGATCCCGCGAATGTCGATGGCATCGAGGAGGACCACGAGCGCGACGGCGTCGCCGGCTCGCGTGAGTTGTTGAGCGATCTCCAGGGCGACCAGACCACCGAAGGAATGCCCACCCACGAGGTACGGACCACGCTTCTGGTGCCGCTTGATCTGT
>CBIHQZ010000479.1:0-5760 GCA_966212315.1 uncultured Myxococcales bacterium | reverse complement strand
CAATCGATCGACCAGATCGTCGAAGCGGTCACGTCGAGCGGCGGGTTTCTTCAACAGCGCAACGACGCGATGGTGCAGGTCCGCGTACCGTCGGCGCGCTTTCGCGAACTGCTCGCGGCGCTCGAGCGCTTCGGCGACGTGACGCATCGCGAAGTGCAGGCGGAGGACGTTTCCGAGCAGTTCCACGATCTCGAAGTGCAGCTCGCCAATCTCCGCTCGGTCCAGCGCCGCCTTCAGGAATTTCTCACGCGCGCCGCCAACGTGCAGGAAGCGCTGATCGTCGAACACGAACTCGAACGCGTCGGCGGACAGATCGATCAGATCGAAGGGCGCATGCGGTTTCTTTCGGCCCGCGCCGCATTCTCGACCATCACGGTCTACGTCGCGCAGCGCGTGACCGCAGTGGTGCAGCCCGTGATCGTGCCGACGAACGAAGTCTCGATGCCATTCCCGTGGCTCGGTGAAATCGGCGTCCCGAGTCTGCTGCAACTTCGCTGAGACCGAACCCATGACACGCACGAGGAACACGCCGATGAATCTCTTTCACACCGTCCGCAACTCGCTCGCCATCGCGTCCATCGTGACGCTCGCTTCTCTCGGAACCGGCTGCGCGTCGTTCGCGATTCGCACACCCGGCGGATTCGGTCAGCTCCGCGAGCAACGCGCTCATCACTACGACTACCGCGCCGTCTCTGCGTACGGCGTCGCGCTCGGAGTCCGCGTGGTGCCGAATGCCGAACGCGGCAATCTCGATTTCTGGAGCGAGGTGGTCGATCGCCATCTCCAACACGGCGGCGTCTATCACCCGGCCGGCAGCGCGGATGTGCGCACGAGCAACGGCATGGCGGGGCGGCGGATGGCGTACACGTACGGCGATCCGCAATCGGGACAGACCTACTGGGTCACGGTGTTCGTGACCGATCGCAAAGTGTTCCTCGTCGAAGCGGGCGGCGGCATCGATGCGTTCGCCCGCGCACGCGACAACGTGGAGCGCTCGATTCTTTCGTTCCGCCCGATCTGAACCGTCGCTCAACCGGGCTGCGACTCGCGCTGCGCGCCTACGTGTCGCAGCAACTTGTCGATCTCGTCCATGCTGAACGGCTTCTCGATGCGCGGAGCCGTCACCCGCGCGAAGAACGACTCGGCTCGCTCGGAGTACACACCGCCGGTCATGAAGATCACCCGCGAAGTAAGGGCGGGATGATCCCGAACAAGCGCCTCGTACACGTCCATTCCGGTCTTCCCCGGCATCATCACGTCGCACAGCACCACGTCGAACTGCGCGTCCTTCGCCAGTAGATCGAGCGCGGTGATGCCCGAGTTCGCGATCACGATGTCGTGCCGATCGCCGAGCGCGAGGCGCAAGGTGCTCGCGAGAATCGCTTCGTCTTCGACGATGAGAATCCGCAGGCGGCGCTTTCCGTCGCGCGGAGGCCGGCTGCTGCGCGGGGCGTCTTTCGCTTCGCGCACGCGCGGGAGACTCACCCGGAACGAACTCCCCCCGGGCCCCGTGCGTTCCAGCGTGATGCGCCCGCCCATGTTCTTCACGAGGTTGTGGCAGATCGCGAGTTCGAGACCCGACCCTTCGGTGGTCGGCTTCTCCGACACGTACGGATCGAACACGCGGGTCGCCAGTTCGGGCGCTACGCCTGCGCCCGTGTCCGCGACGTCGACGATGATCCAGCCGTCATCGGTCTCTCCCGTCGTGACGCGAATCTCGTTCTCGTCCGGTGCGCCTTCGACGATCGCGTGGGCGGCGTTCACCAGCAGATTCACGAACACCTGCCCGAGTCGCGCGGGATCACCGTTCGCGGGCGAGACGCCGGCGTACTCGCGTACGAGGCGAGCGCGGCCGCGGAACTTGCGAGCGGCGAGATTGATGGACGCGTCCATCACCCGTTCGACGTCGACCGATGCATTGCCAGCGCCGTCCGCGCGCGCGAACGATTGCAGACTGCGCACGATGGCACGCACCCGATCCGCGCCGTCTCGCGCATGCGCGAGGGGCACTTCGAACGCCGCGAACTTTGCCTTGGCCCCGGGATCCGACGAACGCTCGATGGCCTGCAGCTGCTCGAGTGCGTGATCGAGACTGGTGAGCACCGACGCGAGCGGATTGTTGATCTCGTGCGCCACGCCGGCCGCGAGCGTGCCGACCGATGCCATTCGATCGGCGTGCGCCAATTGCATCTCCGACTGCCGCAGCGCCTGTTGCGAAGCGCGATGCTCGCTCACGTCTTCGATGATGCCGATGCCGCCGATGATCGCGCCGCTGCGATTGCGCACCGGTGAGAAGTGGGTTCGAACCGGGGTGGTCTTGCCGCCTGTCACCGAGCGATAGTCGCCTTCCCAGTGCGCGCGTTCGCCTCGAAGCGCGGCTTGCACGGCGCTCACGATCGGCTCGAAGGGGAGCGTGAGCATCTGGATCCCGAGGATCACGCGCTTCGGCGAGCCGATGATTCCGGCGAAGCTTTCGTTGCACGCGGTGACGGCGCCCCGCGTATCGAAGTGAAAGAGGCCGATCGGAAGCTGATCGAACACCAACTGGTAGATGGCGTCGAAATCCACGCGTTCGACCGACTCGCCGCCGGCATCGAAGTCGAAGCGCGCACGAAACTCGCGCAGCGTGTGGACGACGAATCGACGCCGATCCTGTTCGAACGATCCCGCGCTCCATTCCACTTCGGTCGCGAGTGCGGTTTCGCCACGGCGCACGACCATCACCGATTCGTGGTTCGCGCCGGCCGCGATCCGAGCGCGTCCCGGGGCGGTGACCACTTCGCTCGTCGACACACCTTGCAACGCCTGCGGCGAGGCGCCGAGGAGATCCGCGGCCATGCGATTGGCGCGCACGATGATGCCAGCATCCGTGGTCACGATCGTTGCGTCGGACAACGCTTCGATCCATTCGAACGCGGACTCGTCGCCGCGAACGGTTGCTCCCTCCATGCCCACGAACGCGATGATGACATCAGCCCGCGCCCTTCGCGACGCGTCATCGTCATGGTGCGAACCAGCGCGCGAAACCGATCAACTGCCGGGGTTGAAGCGGTAACCCACGCCCCGAACGGTCTCGATGTGGGTCGGGACGGTCGGATCGGTTTCGATCTTGGTCCGAAGCCGCGCGACGAAGTTGTCGACGGTTCGCAACGTGCCCGCGTGCCCTGCACCCCACACGGCCTGCATGATCTGCTCGCGGGTCACCACTCGGCGCGGTTGCTCGGCGAGAAAGCGGAGCACGTCGAACTCGAGCGCGGTGACTTCGACCTCGACGCCATCGACGCGGAGCACGCGGGCCGACGTGTCGATCTCGACGCGACCGAAGCGGATGATCTCTGCGTTCGCGGCGCGACGGCGACGACGGAGGAGTCCGCGAATGCGGGCCAGGAGTTCGGCGAGGCCGAACGGCTTGGTGACGTAGTCGTCCGCGCCGAGCGACAAGCCGAGCACTTTGTCGCTCTCGTTCAAGCGCGCCGAGAGCACCAACACCGCGACGTCGGGATCGGTCTTGCGGATCTCGCGGATGACATCGAGCCCGTCGATGGACGGAAGCCCGAGGTCCAGGATGATGAGATCCGGACGCGCCGCAGCGAAGGCACGCAACGCCGCCGCGCCGTCGCTGGCGCTGAGTACCTGGTACCCGTCGACCTTCAAGTTCATCTCGAGCCCGCGGAGAATTGCAGGGTCGTCTTCGACGATGAGGATCGAGGCTGCCATCGAACGGGGGCTTCTCTAGCGCGGAGTCTCCGCGATCGGAAGCGCGATCGTGAACACGCTGCCGCCCCCGGGATTCGCGCCGACACGAACTTCACCGTGATGCGCGCGAACGACCGCTCGCACCATCGCCAGACCGAGCCCGGTTCCGGCAGCGAGACGGGTCTTCGCCGCCGTGCCTCGGTAGAAGCGTTCGAAGATCTTGTTCCGCTCGGAGGGCGCCACGCCGGGGCCGTTGTCGGAAACGGCAATCAGCACTTCGTCGCCATCGACTCGCACCTCGATGCCAATCTTCTTCGCCTCGTCGGGCGTGTAGTGCCAGGCGTTCTGGAGAAGGTTCACCAGCGCGTCGGTCATCGCTTGCGAGTCGACTTCGACGTCGGGCAATTGCGCGGGCACCACGCGGGTGATGGTCGCCTCGCGCTGCAATCGCAACGCCTCCAACGATTCGAGCGCACGATCGACGATCAGCGCGACGTTGGCGCGACGCGGGTGATACACGCGCCGCGCGCTCTCGATCTTCGCCCAATCGAGAAGGCGATCGACCATTGCAAGGAGGCGGTCGGTCTCGGTCGCGAGCGAGTCGAGGCATTCGCGGGTCGTGTTCGGGTCGTGCGCCCGACCGAGCTGAAGCGTCTCGACGAACATGCGGATGCTCGTGAGCGGCGTGCGCAAGTCGTGGGACACGCGCGAGAGAAACTCGGATTGCAGTCGTGCGAGTTCGGCTTCGCGCGCGAGCAGGATCGAGGTGACCACCACGCCGGTCGCGACGGTGGCAGCCATGCCGATGATGAGAATGCCGAACACGACGTCGCGCGCGCCGTAGCCGGTCGCCATCACGATCACGCCCAGCGTGAGGAGCGCGGCGCTGGGAACGCCCGCGACGCCGAGAACGAGTTGCGTCGTGCGACGGAGCCGGCGCGTGCGGAGATCCGTGCCACTGCGCGTCGCCGATGGGGCCGATGCTTCGCTCATGGCGTTGCAGTGTAAGTCGAGGGTACGCGGGCGACGAGAAGCCGCTCGCGTCCGACGATTCGCGCGGCCGAAAGCGCCGGGCGGTAACGCAGCGCCCAGTCGTGGGTATCGGTGTCACTCTCCACGCGCATCCCGGTGGCTTCGACGAACTCGTGCATGCGCGCGCGTTCGATCACGCCGTGCAGCGGTTCGCCGATCGCGCCCATCGCGGCGCGAGCCCAGAGCTTGCTCCCTGCGCCGAACGAGAGGTGAGCAGGTGTGATGTACGTGAGCGCGATCTCACTCTCCGCGGCAGAGCAGGCGCGAACGGTGGCGAGTGTTTCGCGGATCGCATCGTGCGGGAGATACGGCGCGACGCCTTCCCAGATCCAGAACGTGCGCGCGGTCGCGAGGTGCCCGCTGGCAGCGAGTCGATCGCGCAGTGAATCCCGGCGGAAATCGACCTCCACGAATCGCACGTCGCGCGCGGTCGGCACGAGCGAACCGATGCGCGAGCGCACGTACTGCTGCGTGGACGGATGATCGACTTCGAACACGATCGCGTCGCGTAGCGCTTCCATGCGGTAGGCGCGCGCGTCGAGCCCTGCGCCGAGGATCACGACTTGCGAGGTGCCGGCGGTGATCGCGCGCGCGAGCGCTTCGTCGATCGCGGCGGTGCGAAGTGCGACGTGATCGAGGAACCCGAACGACGTGGTGTGCAGGGCCCATTCGGTGGCGTGTGGAAAGCGCCAGGCCGCGGGCATCGCGCGGGCGAGATGCGAGAGACCGAACGGGAGGAGACGCGCGGCGATCGGATCGTGCGCGGCATCGCGCAGGGTGGGGGATTCGGCGTAGGCCGCGCGGGCAAACGCGACGGCAAGGGCGGTGAGACTCGGAAGCCCTTCGCGCACGGCTCAGGACTTCGGCAGTTTCGTCTTGCCCATCTTCAGCAGCGTATCGAACTCCTCGCGCGTGACCGGGACGACCGAGATGCGTCCCTTTTTCACGAGCGCGATGTCGGCGAGCGATTTGGAAGCTTTGATCTCGGCGAGCGTCACCGACTTCACGAAGGGCGCGATCGGTTCGAAGTCG
>CBIHQZ010000478.1:0-5767 GCA_966212315.1 uncultured Myxococcales bacterium | reverse complement strand
CAGATCAAGTACCATATCCGCAAGGCGGGCCTCGCGCCGTCGCAGGCGCGCTACGCGGTGATACGATCGCGCGCGATGCGCACCCGCTCCCTCGCTTTCTCGCGTCTCGCACTCACCGCGTCGCTCGCCACCGCCTGCAGCAACGGCACCGGCTTCGTCGATGCCTCCGACGTGCAGCAGGACATCGCGACCGTCGATGCATTCGATGCGACGAGTGCTGACGCGAACGAAGCCGGCGCGGACGCAAGTCTCGATGCGCGCACCGACGTGAGCTACGACGTGCAGTTCGCGGACGTCACGCGCGACGCGGCGAGCGACGTGATGATCTCGCCGACACACGAGTACGTGTTCGTGATGAACGCACTCAACGTCGATCCAGACGACAACCCCGCCAACCCGCACACAGGCTTCGACGTCGACGGCCGCGCGAGCGACGGCAGCGATGCGATCGGCTGCAACCACAGCGACTTCGGCAGCGCGCTCGATCCCGATCAGAACTCGCCGACCGGCTGCCTCTTCAACACCGCGGGATGCAACGGCGCCGTCGACAACCAGTTCCCGACGATGGCCGACACGATCCAGAGCGCGACGGGCATGGACGCACGCGCGCTGCTCAACACGTCGATCGATCGGCACGTGCTCGTGCCCATGCTGCGACTCACGCGGGTGGACAGCTTCGTCGACGACAGCGACGTGGGCGTGCAGGTGTTCCGCGGCTTCCCGACGTTCAGCAGCGATTGCACGACCGTCACCGCGGGGCGCGAATATCAGGTCGATCAGGCATCGCTTCGCACCGGCGGCACGACCGTCGACGACGCGGTGTTCAGCGTCACCGCGAGCATCGTGCGCGGGCGTTTGCAGTTCGCCGCACCCGACTCGTTCGTGTTCACGCTCAGCGGCACGAACCTTCTTCCGATCGGCATTCACGCGATGCGCATGCGCGGCGACGTAACCCCGGACGGCATCAGCAACGGCAATCTCGGCGGATGGGACACGGGCGACAATCTCGTCACGCAGCTCCGCATGATCGCGCCGCCGCAGTACGCGCCGATCATTCCCGGACTCGTGGGCGGCTTCGTCGACGTGCAGTTGATGGGCGTGTGCCGCACCGGCGGAAGCACGCCGCGACTCGGTGGCGTGAGCCTCGGTGCGGGATTCACCGCGGTGCCGGCGACGCTCTCGACGACGATGCAGGTCGCGTCCGCGCAGATGCCGGGGACGTGCGGCGCGCAGTGAATCGATGAACAAATTCGACCCGAATCCGTACGCAGCACCGAGCATCTTCACGAACATGCCGTCGACGCCGTAAGTCGCGCCGCGCGGGTCATCACCCGATTACGTTGCCGGTGAGCTTCCACCCACGCGTCTTCGTCTCGTCCGCGAGCGCCAGGATCATCGCGGCGCGCACTTCGTCGGCGAACCCGGGACGCACGCGCATCGAGATCCGCCACGTGACGGCGCCGCCCGCGAAATCGACCGGGCCTTCGAGCCGTCCGGGTTCCACCACCAGGCGCCGTACGTTCTCGTCGGCGCCGAGTCGCGCGATCACCTGCTCGAGCGAAGCACGCGCATCGTCGGTGCTCACTGCGGTGGAGAGCGACGCATCGATCGTCGCGCGCACCCAGCCGTAGGTCTTGTTCGCGACGTTGACCATGTTGCTGTTGGGAAAGAAGTACGCGGTGCCGGCCACATCGCGCAGCACCGTGATTCGCATCGTCATGCGTTCGACCGTGCCCGTCACCGAGTTCACGGTGATCGTGTCGCCGACGTCGAACTGATTCTCGAGCAGGATGAAGAAGCCCGAGAAGAAGTCTTTCACGATGCTCTGCGCGCCGAAGCCGATGGCGACACCGGCGATGCCTGCCGTCGCGAGCAGCGGGCCGACCGCGATCCCTATGTCGCCGAGCACCGCGATGATGGCCATCGTCCAGATGACGGCCTTGAAGATGCTCCCGGTGATCTTGGTGAGCGTGTCGAGCCGCCGCTGCGAGTCGATCGTCGACGTCGTGGCATCGCGCGGCGACGCGCTGTGACGCGCGAATCGCTGCACCACGCGTTCGAGTAACGGCAGCAGTCGCACCAGCACCATCGCGATGCCGATCGTCACGACGATCCCCGCGATCTTCGTGATGAGCGTCCATTGCGTCCGCGGCAGCGTGATGGGGCCGAAGGTTTCGTTGTCGGCCGCAGCAGTGCCGAGCGCGAGTGCGAGCTGCATGCGTGCGAGTGTCGAAAGGATCATGGCGGCGCGGAGAATCGCGCACCGCGCCGAGTGGTCAAGGTACGATCCGCACGTCGTGAATGTGCTTGTGACGGGCGCCGAGGGGTTCGCGGGAAGGGTGATCGCGGAGGGCCTGCGCGCGCGCGGGGACACGGTGCGTGCGTTCGTCGCGAGCGGTGCGCCCGCGGTGGTGCGCGAGCGATTCGAGCGCGCGGGCATCGACGTGACCGAGGCTCGGCGTGACGATGAAAAGGCTCTCGAGCAGGCGGCGCGAGGCGTGTCGTGCGTGGTGCATGCGGCGCCCGATCAGCGATTGCGCGGGCCGCTCGCGCGTCACGAGAAGCAGACCTTGATCCCGGCCGAAGCGACCCTCGCGGCTGCGCAACGCGCGGGTGTGGGGCGCCTGGTGCTCGTCTCGAACGAGGTGGTCACGGCCGGCAACGCCGCGCGTGGGTACACGGACGAAGCGCTGCCGCACGCGACGCAGCACCTCACGGCGTTCGCTGAGTGCATGGCGCTGGCGGAAGCACTGGTCACGGCGGCGAGCGGCGACAAGGGGCTCGACACCGTGGTGATCCGTCCCGCGCTCTTGTGGGGTCCGGACGACGACGAGTACCTGCCGATGTGGATTCGTGCGGCGAAGGCGAACACCCTCGCGTTGATCGGCGACGGCAGTGCGCTCTTTCCCACCACGCTCGGCGCGAACCTCGTGACCGGTGTGCGCAATGCGGCCGTATCCAGCATTGCGGCGGGGAGCGTCTATCACCTCACCGACGACGAACGGATCACGCCGAAGCAGTTCTTCACGAAACTGATGGTCGCGCTCGGCGTGACGCCGCCGCGCAAGCGTGTGCCGTATCCGTTCGCGTATGCCAGTGCGTGGATCGCGGATCGCATGGCGAGCGCGGATCCGGAGATGACGCGTGCCGAGGTCGTGCGCTTCGGGCGGGTCACGCAATTCAATCTGCAGCGCGCGCGCGAAGAGCTGCAGTACGAGCCGGTGCGCATCGACGAGGGGATGAAGTCGCTCGCGCAGTGGGCAGCGCGGGTCGGTGGCGCGGACGCGATCGCGGCGGGGACGGTATTAGCTTTCTGACATTTCGCGCGGGTGCCTTGCTGGTGCGATTTGCAGCCGTTTCGCCGCGCCGGGCTCTCGCAACGGGGGACGGTATTAGCTTTCTGTCATTTCGCGGCGGCGTGCTTGCCCGCAGTTGCTCGACATCGTCGGTGCGCGCGGCGACTCACATCGCAGACGCTTTCGGTCCCGTCCGATGAGGCTCTGAGAAATGTCAGAAAGCTCATACCGTCCCCCATCTCCGGGACGAATTGTGCGTATTTCCAGCACCAAACGCGGGAAATGAAATGTCAGAAAGCTAATACCGTCCCCAGTGCCTGCATCCACGGCTTCGAACGATAGCGATCCCACCCATCGGGAAGGAGCACGACGACCGGTCCGTCGATGTCGTCGCGGGCTGCCACTCGCAATGCCGCAGCGACTGCCGTCCCCGCGGAGCCACCGACCAGCAATCCCTCTTCGCGCATGAGACGCGCCGCGATCGCGAAGCTCTCGTCGTCGCTCACCGACTCGGCCCAGTCGATCACGCTGCGATCGAGCACTTGCGGCGGATCGCTCGTGCCGATTCCCTCGACCTGGTACGCGCCGTCGGGTCCGGGCGTGCCCGTGTTCACCAGCCCCGCGAGCGGCGAACCGACCGGGTCGGCGAGCACGATGCGCGTCGACGAATGCGCGCGCTTCAACACGCGTCCCACGCCGGTGATGGTGCCACCCGTGCCGACGCCCGCGACGAACGCGCCGATGTGCCCGTTCACTTGCGCGAGAATCTCGGGGCCGGTGCTGCGCTCGTGAGCTTCGACGTTGGCGGTGTTGCGGAACTGGTCGGTGAGAAACCAGCCGTTCTCGGCGGCGAGGCGGCGGGCGACGTGTTGGAAGTTGTCCGGGTCGGACGGCGGCGCGTTGCGCGTCACGATCACGCGTGCACCCAGCGTTCGCAGCGCGGCGCGTTTGTCCTCCGACATCTTCTCGGGGAGCACGCAGACGAGTCGGTATCCACGCACGGCCGCAACGAGCGCGAGCCCGATGCCCGTGTTACCCGCCGTCGCTTCCACCAGCGTTCCGCCAGGCGCGAGTAAACCGCGTCGCTCGGCGTCGTCGACGATGGCGAGCGCGATGCGATCTTTCACGCTCCCGCCCGGATTGAGGTGCTCGCACTTCGCCAACACCGCCACGCGCAAGCCGCGCGCGAGTCGTTCGAGCGGCACGAGCGGTGTGCGACCGATGCAGTCGAGAATCGAATGCGGCGCGACCGTCGCGCTCGTCGTGTTCGGCGGGGTCGAGGGCATCGAAGGCGACCTCGTCGCGGCGCGCGATCTCACGCGGGAGAAAGAAGGTGGCCTCGCTGCACGCGGATCCTCGGTACCGTTGCTACCTTCCGGTCCTGGCGGGGTTCCCGGGCCCTCGTCAGCGAGGCCATAGGGCGCGCATTTCGCGCGCGGTGAGGGTGTGTATCCCGGGTTTGCGCGAAGGGCAAGCGGCTCGTGACGGATCCCACGACGCATAGCGTTTCGCGCGTTCTGCGACGTTTCAGGCGCCGCGGGCGCGATGTCGATCGAGCCAACGCGCAAGTGCACGCGCGAAAGCAACGGGCGCGTCGGGGTGGGTGCGAAAGTAGAGCGAAGGCTCGATCAGTTCGGCTTCCATCAACGCGAGCGATTCGTCGGCGAGTCGAACCATGTCGATACGCGCTTGCAGAAGCGGACGGCCGATCGCGGCGAGCACGCGATCCGCGGCGGCGCGCAGTTCCGTGGTGGGCTCGATCGAACGAATGATCCCGCCGTGCTCCTCCTGCACGCGGAAGTCACCGCGCTTCGGCGTCTTCGAGATGGCGTGGCTGTACTCGCCGTCGAAGTAGAAGACCGAGAACTCGCCGCGGTCGACGATCGATTGCACGAACGGTTGCGCCATCCACCCGCGCTCACGCGGATAGCGCGCGCTCACGCGTTCGAGGGCATGGTCGTCGTCATCGGTCTTCACCACGAAGGTGTCGAACGCGTTGGCGCCGACGACCGGCTTGATCACAAACGCATCGGCGTGTGCGTCGCGCAGCGTTCGCAATGTGATGGCGTCGAGTCCATCACCCCATGTCGTCGGGACGATCGGAACGTCCCGCGCCGCGAGATCGCGAAGGTAGGTCTTGCGCGCATTCCACCGCACGACATCGAGCGGGTTCGCCAACGGAACGCCCTGGGTATCGATGCCTGCGAGGACGGAGAGAAACTCGTCGAGACGCTGCGTGTAGTCCCACGGCGTGCGGATCACAACGACGTCGAACTCGTTCCACGCAACGTTCGCGCGACGCCACGGCACCTCTTCGACGGACCATCCGTCGCGCACGAGTGCATCGATCGCGAGTGCGTCGTCGATGACGAATTCGCTTCGATGGTCGAGGGTGAGAAACGCCGCGCGGCGATGGCTCATGATGCGGGATCGTACGTCACGTGCCGTCTGATCGAGCGCGCGTTCGACAC
>CBIHQZ010000477.1:0-5768 GCA_966212315.1 uncultured Myxococcales bacterium | reverse complement strand
ACCAGATCCAGACGGTCGTCGACCGCCTGGTGAAGGAGGCGAACGCGAAGGTCGTCTTCATCGTCGACAAGAACGGTCAGCTCATCTCCGCGTCGGGCGACACCGAGAATCTCGACACGACCTCGCTGGCGTCGCTTACCGCCGGAAACATTGCCGCGACGGGCGGCATGGCGAAGCTCCTCAAAGAGAACGAGTTCGCGACGCAGTTCCACGAAGGCGAAAAGGCGAACATCCACATTCAGTTGGTGGGTAATCGCGTCATCCTCGTGGTGATCTTCGACTCGCGCAGCTCACTCGGGCTGGTTCGCCTCCGTGTGCGCAAGGCGTCGGAAGATCTCAATCACATTTTCGAATCGCTCTTGAAGAAGGTCGAAGGCCCCGGCGCCGATGCTCCGTTCGCGGAGATCACCGACGAGGACATCGACAATCTCTTCAATGATTGATCGCGCAGTGGGATCGCATCGCGCCGGGAATTACACGAATTCTTTGGTGCAAAACGGATTGACGGCTCGTCACAACAGTCCGAGATAGAGGGCCCCGCTCGATGTCGTTCATCAACTATCTCTCGCGCGAGATCAACTGCAAGCTCGTTTATTACGGGCCGGGTCTTTGTGGAAAGACCACGAATCTGCAGTACATCTACAACAAGACCGCGCCCGAGGCGAAGGGCAAGATGATCTCGCTGGCAACCGAGCAAGAGCGCACGCTCTTTTTCGACTTCTTGCCATTGTCTCTCGGTGAGATTCGCGGCTTCCGAACCCGCTTCCATCTCTACACCGTGCCGGGCCAGGTCTTCTACGACGCCTCGCGCAAGCTGATCTTGAAGGGCGTCGACGGCGTGATCTTCGTGGCCGACTCGCAGATCGAGCGCATGGAAGCGAACATCGAGTCGCTCGAGAATCTGCGCACGAACCTCGCGGAGCAGGGCTACTCGCTCGATAAGATCCCGTTCGTCGTCCAGTACAACAAGCGCGACCTGCCGAGCGCTTCGCCGGTCGAAGAGCTGCGCGGGCTGCTGAACCCGACGAACGTACCCGACTTCGAAGCCATCGCGTCCAAGGGCGACGGCGTGTTCGACACGCTCAAGGCCGTCGCGAAGCTCGTACTTACCGAACTGCGCAAGGGCAGCGGCGGCTGATCGCCGTCTTCGCCTGGCGCTCCCGCCCCCCGCGTCGATCTTGCGGACTGTCCCTCGCGGCACCATGCACTCCGAGTCCCGAACCACGGAGAGAATCGATGGCCGAGGTCACGATCTACACGACGAGTTTCTGCCCGTACTGCGTGCGAGCGAAACACCTGCTCAACAAGAAGAAGGTTCCGTTCACCGAGATCGACGTCTCGAACGATCCGGCGAAGCGCGATTGGCTGGTGGAGCAGTCGGGACAGCGAACCGTCCCGCAGATCTTCATCAATGGTCGCTCGGTCGGTGGCTCGGACGACATCCACGCCCTCGATCGCGCGGGTCGTCTCGACGCGATGCTCGCGGAGCCGGCGCCGCCCTCGTCTTCGTCGCGCTGAGTTCCATCCTCGGCGGATCGGTTCCCGTTCCTGCGACCGCGAACGGGGCGCCGCCGCGATTCGTGCCCATCGACACCACGCGCGTGCCACGCATTCCGGGGCGCTTTCCGTCGCTCGATCCGCAGCAGCCCGTTTCGGCGTCACCGCCGACGCCGACATCGGGTGTCCCGCCGACCGCGGTTGCACCCACGGAAATCATTGTTCCTCCGCCCGACATCCCCGCAGCGCCCGCGCCTTTTCGCGCGCCTGCGGTGCCATACGGCGCGAACGGATGGCAGCGACTCGGACTCGGCGCGATCCGCGGTGCGACGCTCGGCCCGATCGAGAGCACGCAACATCCCGGCGTGGGCTACGGCACCGACTCGAGTGCGGCCGCGCTCGACGAACTCGTCGCGCTCGGGTGCAACTGGGTCAGCATCACGCCCTTCGGCCGTCTCTGGAGCCTCTCGTCGACCGACATCGTGATGGACTTCGAGGCGCCGTTCCGTATGAACCGCGCGAACGTGATGCGCGTGATCGAACAAGCGCACGCACGAGGACTCAAGGTCTTGCTCGTGCCGCATCTGTGGGTCGACACCGGCGGCTGGCGCGGCGAGATCGATCCGGGCAGCGAGCAACGATGGACCGCGTGGTTCGCGAGCTACACGCACTTCGTCACCGAGTGGGCGCGCGTCGCGAACGAAGCGCACGCGGACATGCTCTCGATCGGCGTCGAGATGAAGTCGTCGACGGCGACGCACGTACCGCAATGGCTGACGGTGATCGAAGCGATTCGTCGCGTGTACCCGGGGATGCTCACGTACAGCGCAAACTGGGACGAAGAGCCGCAGATCACATTCTGGGATCGTCTCGATGTCGTCGGAATCAACGCGTTCTATCCGCTCGCGGAGCACGACGGCGCGGGCATCGAAGAACTGCGACACGGTGCTGCGGAACGAGCGCGACAACTCGGTGCATGGGCCATGCGCGAAGGCCGAAGCGTGATGTTCACCGAGTTCGGATACACCGCGCGACCGAACCCCACCGTGCGTCCGTGGGAATGGCCCGACAGCATGTCGAACGTGCATGTCGACGAACACGCACAGGCCGAGGGATACCGCGCATTGCTCGAAGCGTTCGCGGACGAATCGTGGTTCGCGGGCGCATTCGTGTGGCGCTACTACGCGAACCCGATGGACGCGAGTCAGGAGCCGGCGTGGGGGTTCTCGCCGCGCGGTCGCGAAGCGGAAGACGTGCTGCGAACACTGTACTCGCTGCGATGGGGCGCGGATGCGAGCGTCCCGGCCGCCTCCCCGCGCTGGATCGATCTCGATTGAACGCACGTCGTGAATGACTGGACCGATGTTTCAGTGGTGTCTCGCAAGCGACGTCACGGACGACGTTCGGGCGATTCAGTTCGTGACTGATTTCGCCACGCACCACGCCGAAAACAGCGCCCGGGCTCTAGATATTTGAGATTCGATTCACAATACTCCGCCGCACTTTTCGGAAGAGGTGAGTCGAGATGTTGGAACGACGTTGGATGGCCGCGGCCGCGAGCACGATCAGTCTGCTCGCGAGCGCGGAAGCGGGCGCGCAGGCGACAGCCCGCAATGCAGGTGAGTTCGAAACGCACGCGGCGCCTGCTGCTGCGACTGACGAAACTCGCTTTCGGTTGCAGGCTGGCGCTTCGCTCGCAACGGGCAACACACGCAGCTTCGCGGGTAACTTTGCCGGCCGCTTTCTTCTGCGTCGAGGCTTCGCACAGCTGACGATCGATGGCGCAGTGAACTACGGGCGCGCCGCCGTCGCTTCCACGGACATGGTGACAGGCGTGCGCGCGTTCGGGCCCGATCAGACGACCGCGGAGAATTATCTTCTGCGCGCGCGTCTCGATCTCTGGTTTCTCACGAACAACTCGATCTACATCGGCGCGCTGGCGTTCCGTGATCAGCCCTCGGGCTTCAATTCGCGTTTCTCGGGGCAGATCGGTTATCTCCGCAACTTCGTCAACAGCGTGGGCCGACGCCGGTTCTGGGGTGAAATCGGCTACGACGCGACGTACGAAAACCTGAACGCCACGATGCCGGTCGCCGGCGCAAACTGCGGTGGCGCAGCGCCCATGCCGGAGTGCTGGCGCTTCGTGAATCTCGCGCGCGCCTTCCTCGGTTTCGAAGAGCACGCGACCGAGAACCTCGATCTCTCCGTCGGACTCGAAGGATTGATGAACGTTCTTCGCCCCAGTGATTTCCGTTTGAACGGCACCGTCGCACTCGCGTCGAAACTCGGTGACGACTTCAGCCTCGCACTGAGCCTCACCGCTCGTTACGTGAACGAACCGATCAATGGCCGCAGCGCGCTCGACACCGTGACGCTCGTGTCGGTGATCTATCAGCGTGCATTCGAGACCGCGCCGCCACCTGCGCCGGTCGCGGTGGGAGGTGGTCGATGAATCGCTCTTCGTTCGTTCGTTTCGCATCGGCCGGCGCACTCGCCGCGGGGCTGTTCGCGTTTGCTTCCGAGTCCCACGCACAGACCCGATTCGTCGAGCGCCTCGCGCTGCGTGTCGAAGGCGGGGTCGGTGCCATGCTTTCGGAACAGCAGATCAGTCAGGGCTACGGCTTTACGCTGCAGGGCGGTCTTCGCCTCGGCCTCACGATCTGGGATCCGGTCACGCTGCAGGTCGGCGTATCGAACTGGTACTTCCCGTCCGCGATGGGCGCGGGCGGCGCCGTGATGCTCGGTGGCGGCATGCGCTTCGAGCCGATGATCAGCCGACTCGGTCGCCTCTTCGTCGACGGTGAAGTGGGCGCCGGATGGACCGGCAATCAGACGCGCACGATGATCGACATCGGCTTCGGCTTCGAGTTCGCGCCGCTGCCGTGGCTCGGAATCGGACCGGTGCTGCGCTACGGACGGATGATCACGCAGGCGCAGGACATCCCCGCCGATCCGCAGTTCTTCTCGTTCGGATTGAGCGTCGCGCTGCGTGCGCCGCGTCGGCCGGAACCGGTCGTCGTGGTCGTGGTGGCGCCGCCCGATACCGATCACGACGGCGTACCCGACCCGGCCGATGCATGCCCGGCGGATGTTTCCGGTGATCATCCGGATCCCGATCGCGCGGGCTGCCCCGATGGCGACGAAGATCACGACGGCGTGCTCGATCACGCCGATCAGTGCCGCACGATCGCAGCGGGTGCGCATGCGGACCCGGCCCGCGCAGGCTGCCCGGCGCCGGATCGCGACAACGATGGCGTTCCCGATGCGACCGATGCGTGTGCCGATCAAGCGCCCGGTGAGCACCCCGATCCCGATCGCGCGGGCTGCCCCGACGGCGATGCCGACGCGGACGGCGTGCTCGATCACGCCGATCAATGCCGGGCGGAAGCCGCCGGCGCACATCCGGATCCCGCCCGTGCGGGCTGTCCGCTTCCCGACGGTGATCACGATGGCGTGCCCGACGCGACCGATCACTGCCCGACGCAAGCCGGCGCGCCGAGCACCGACGCGAATCGCAACGGATGCCCTGGGCTCGTGCGCATCGAAGGAAGCTCGATGCGCATCACGCATCAGGTGTTCTTCGCGACGAATGCGGATCGCATCCTTCCGCAGTCGTTCCGCGTGCTGCAGGCGGTCGCCGATGCGCTGCGTGCGGCGCCCGAAATTCACCGCGTGTCGGTCGAAGGACACACGGATGACGTGGGCGATGCGGCGCGCAACACGGCGCTCTCGCAGCGTCGCGCGGAAGCCGTCGTGCTGTGGCTCTCGCAGCACGGTGTCGAAGCGGCGCGTCTCGAAGCGCACGGCTACGGTCCGTCGCGTCCGCTCGTGCAAGGAACGACGGCCGCGGCGCGTGCGAGCAATCGTCGCGTCGAGTTCCACATCGGCGGCCCGTCGACGGTCGCGCCCGCATTGGGTGCATCGTCGTCGCCGAGTTCCGCGGCGCCGTAACCTACCTCACCCCCGCTGCCGCGCGCCCCTCTCCCTCGATGCCCGCGCTCGTCGCGCGAACGCAGGCATCGTCGAGAGAGGGGCTCTCAGCGGGCAGAGGCGTAGGGGATGCGGCGCGCTCGATACCGCAGCGTCAGATCCCACCTGAGTGATGTTGTTCAGCGCGTGGCGACGCCACGGTTCGCGACGTCCTGACTGATACGCTGGCGCGCCCCGCAGCGCCCTCGCCGCTTCGGCCCGCCGTGACCCCCACCCCCCCAATCGCCCCCACCCCAACAATCTTCGAGCCCCTCTCTCGACGGCGCGTGGCGCAACGCGCC
>CBIHQZ010000476.1:0-5781 GCA_966212315.1 uncultured Myxococcales bacterium | reverse complement strand
GCTTCGAAGAGCGGATCGCGCACGGGACGCGCGAGTTCGCGCGCGAGCATGTGCGCGTTGTCGAGAATGTCGGTGCGCATGACGGCTTTCGGAATCACCGCGCCCGAGCAAGTGCCGCTCCAACCGAGCACGCGATGGTTGTCGTGCTCGCGGCCGATCTCGAAGTGCGCTCCTTCGTCGGTCTGGAGCGAGATGCCCACGATCGCGCCGGGAAACACGTCGTCGCGCTTCGCGGTTTCGAAGCGCACCGTGAGCACGCCGCCCGTATCGCGCGGGATCTCGACTTCGCGAATCGCACCCGTCGGCTTCGTCCATTTCGCCTGCGACGTGCGAGCGCCGATGCGTTGCGCGAACCACGCCGCGAAGAGCAGTCCCTGCGTGCCGGCGGGTTCTTCGGCGCGCGCGGGACGGCGATGATCGGTCGCGGTGATGGTGAGCGTGCGCGCGTGCGGGAGTTGCGCGAGCACCGCGGGGTGATCGAAGAAGCGCGCGAGAAGCTCCTGCCACATGCGCAGTCGAACCCAGTTCATGTCGCCGAGGGCGTAGCGACCGCGCGTGCTGCCGATGCGTGATGCGAGGGTGCGAACGTCGCGAAGATCGATGTCCTCGGAGTTCACCGTCACGCGATCGACCGTCTCGGTGAGCTTGTCGTAGAGCGCGTAGTCGTCGGGGAGATCGCCCACCCACCAGAGATTCACGCGCGAACCCGGACGAAGCAGTCGCTCGATCGCGGTCGGCAGCCACGCCACCGCGCCGCCGTGGACATCGAGCACGATCTCTTCGCCGCACGCTTCGCGCCCACGTCCGTCATCGCACGCGAGTTGCGCGGAGGCCTCGATGCGCGCTTCGCTCCCACCACGCAGCACCGCGATGATGGCGCGTCCCGGATGCGACGGAAGCACCTCCGAAAGCGTCTGCCGCGTCGCCTCGAAGCGCGCGGGTTCGGCACAGAGCGCGATCACGTTCACCGTGCTGATCTGCGCGGCGCTCCCGATCTGCTGCCAGGCCTTCGCGAGCGTCGGCTCGATGTCTTCGATCTTCACGCTCATGGCCGCCTCCAGCGACGTCCGTCGCGAGCCATCAATTCGTTCGCCGCCGCCGGGCCCCACGTGCCTGCTGCGTAGTTCGGAAATTCGGGCGGTGGTTTCTGCGTCTGCCACGCATCGAGAATCGGCGAGATGAAACGCCATGCGGTGTCGACTTCGTCGGTGCGCGCGAAGAGCGTCGCGTCGCCGAGCATCGCGTCGAGCAGCAAGCGTTCGTACGCCTCGGGGGTGCTCTTGCCGTACGTACTGCCGTAACGGAAGTCCATGTTCACGTCGCGAAGCATCATGTTCGGACCGGGGACCTTCGACGAGAACCGCAGCGTGATTCCCTCGTCGGGCTGGATTCGTAGTGCGAGTGCGTTCGGTTGCGTGCGCGCGCCTTCGTCACGGAAGAGCGCGATCGGGATCTCGCGAAACGTGACGGCGATCTCGGTGACTCGCCGGGTCATACGCTTGCCCGCGCGGATGTAGAACGGCACGCCGCTCCATCGCCAGTTGTCGATCTCGAGCTTCATCGCAGCGAACGTCTCGGTCATCGAATCGGGCGCGACGTCGGGTTCTTGCCGATAGCCCGGCACGACTTCGCCGCCGAACGAGCCGGCGCCGTACTGCCCGCGCACCGTGAGCCGATCGACCTGCTCGGGGCGGATCGGACGAAGCGAGTGCAGCACTTTCACTTTCTCGTCGCGCACCGCATCCGCATCGAATGCGGTCGGCGGCTCCATCGCAGTCACCATCACCAATTGCAGAAGATGGTTCTGGATGATGTCGCGCGTGGTGCCGGCCTTTTCGTAGAAGCGCCCTCGCCCCTCGACACCGATGTCTTCCGCCGCGGTGATCTGCACGTGATCGACGTGCTGACGGTTCCAGAGCGGCTCGAAGATCGAGTTGCCGAAGCGGAACGCAAGGAGGTTCTGCACCGCTTCCTTGCCGAGATAGTGATCGATGCGGAACACCTGCCGCTCGTCGAGCACGGCGTGGATCTCCTGATCGAGTTTGCGACTCGACGCGAGGTCGTGGCCGAACGGCTTCTCGATGATGATGCGGCCGAAGCGCTTCGGATCGCCGGGCGGCGGCACGAGGCCCGCCTTGGCGAGATGCGTGGCGATGGTGCCGAACACATCGGGTGGCGTGGACAGATAGAACACGCGATTGCCGCTCGTGCCGCGCGATGCATCGAGCTGTTCGAGCGTCTCGCGAAGCTTCACGTACGACGCTTCGTCGTCGTAGTTGCCCTGCACGTAGAAAAGTCCCTGCTCGAAGTCGTTCCACACCGCTTCGTTGAGCGGCTTGCGACGCGAGTGCTTCGCGGTGGCGGTCTTCGCATCGGCGCGAAACGACGCATCGCTGTACTCGCGCCGCGCGAACCCGACGACCGCGGTGCCGGCCGCGAGCAGGCGTGACACGTCGAGGTTGTAGAGCGCGGGGATCAACTTGCGATGCGTGAGATCTCCGGACGCGCCGAAGATCACGACCGCGCACGGTGGCCCGACGCGTTCGGTCTCGAGCCCGACCCGAAGTGGGTTCTCTGCTTCCATCCCGAGGTCATCGGGCAACGCGACGGTCCGCGCAAGGGGAGACGCGCAGGCTCGGGACGCGCAGCGAGTAGGACTGACAGCGCGCGACGATGGCTCTACGATCCGCCGCCATGGACATCGCACTCATCGGTCTCGGGCGAATGGGCAGCAACATGGTGAAGCGCCTTCTGCGCGGAGGGCATCGCGTCGTTGCGTACGATCGCGACCCCGCACCCGCCAAGGAACTCGAGAAGGACGGCGCGGTGGCCGCGGCAACGCTCGAAGAGCTGGTCGCCAAGCTCCCGTCGCCGAAAGCAGTGTGGAGCATGATCCCCGCCGGCGTGCCGACCGAGTCGACGATCCAGAAACTCGCCACGCTGCTGAACAAGGGCGACGTGGTGATCGACGGGTCCAACTCGAATTGGAAGGACTCGCAGCGGATGGCGAAGATGCTCGAGGAGAAGGGCATTCTCTTCTGCGACGCAGGCACGTCGGGCGGCGTGTGGGGGCTCGAGAACGGTTACTGCCTGATGGTCGGCGGCACGCCCGAAGCGTTCGCGATCGCAGAGCCCGCGCTGAAGACCCTCGCGCCGCCGAACGGGTACGCGCACGTCGGTCCGGCAGGCGCCGGGCACTACACCAAGATGGTGCACAACGGCATCGAGTACGGATTGCTGCAGGCGTACGGCGAAGGGTTCGAACTGCTGAACACCTCGCCGTTCAAACCCGACCTGCACAAGGTCGCGCAGCTCTGGCAGCAGGGCTCGGTGGTGCGAAGCTGGATCCTCGATCTCGCCGAACGCGCACTCCGCGAAGACACGCAGCTCACCCACATCAAGGGTTACGTCGACGACAGCGGGATGGGGAAGTGGACGGCGATGGCTGCGATCGAGCAGAACACCCCCGCGCCGGTGCTCACGCTCTCGCTTCAATGGCGATTCCGTTCGCGTCAGGAAGACAGCTTCAGCGCGAAACTCATCGCGGCGCTGCGTAATCAGTTCGGCGGGCATGCGGTGAAGAAGCAGTAGGGCGGAGACGCGCCTTCGCGGAGACCCCTCCCCTTCACTTCGATCGCTACGTCCACTTGCCCCTCCCCGAACGACACTGCGCGCTTCGTACGCGAAAGTGTCGTCCGAAGAGGGGCGATCGAGGGCAGTGATTCAAGTGATGGGGAGGGGTCTGCGTACAAGCGTCCGCGTTCACAAGGGGTCTGCGTTCACACTCGTGGCATAACGTCGACATGCCCGATCCGCGCGACCGACCGCTTCCGCCCCTCGCGAAGAAGCACAACATCGATCAGTTCACGCTCTTCTGCGCGTACTACCTGGGCATCACCCCCGAGGGCGGTTACCGCTTCCAGAACATCCACGAAGTGGCCAAGCGATTCGGCGTGGCGGCCGGTGTGATCAAGCAACTGCTGCAAGACTTCGGAATGGACACCGACTCGATCGTGAACTCGACGTTCGACATGGCGAGCGCGCAGGTCGACGTGATGCACGTGCCCGAAGGGGTCGATCGGATGGAGATCGCGAAGTCGCACTTCGAGTCGTTTCTCTCCGCGCCGCGCACCAAACGCGACTGGACGCGCGAGCTGGCCGAAGACGCGCGCATCAACGAAACGACGTACGGGCCGCGACGCACCGGACCTTCGTCGAGCGCGAGCCCGGTCTCGTCGCAGCGACGCGACACGCGCCGTCGCTCGTAGGAGCGAACTCGCCGCATGGTCGGATCACCGCAATCGCCGCAGGAGACTCCGCCCGCCGCACGCTCGGCCCTCACACACACCGTCATCGCGCTCGGCATCGTGAGCCTTCTCACCGATGCGGCGAGCGACATGATCTGGCCTTTGCTCCCGATCTTCCTCGTCGAACATCTGCATCGCTCGGTCGCGTTCATCGGGCTCATCGAAGGGATCGCCGACGGCACTGCGGCCCTCGCGAAGTACTTCGCCGGACGTGCGAGCGATCGACTTCCGCGCCGCAAGCCGCTGGTGTTCGCGGGCTACACGCTCTCGTCCGTCTCGCGTCCGCTTCTCGCACTCGCGGGATCACCGTGGCAGGCGCTCGCGATTCGCTTCACCGACCGCGTGGGAAAAGGAATCCGTGGCGCACCGCGCGATGCACTGCTCGCCGCCGACGCGCCGCCCGAACGACGCAGCGTCGCGTTCGGCTTTCACCGCGCGATGGACAATCTCGGCGCGGTCATCGGTCCGTGCGTCGCGACCCTGGTGCTCTGGCGGCGGCCGAACGATCTGCGATTTCTCTTCGCGCTGAGTGCCATCCCGGGCGCGCTCTCGCTTCTCGCGATCGCCATGCTCGTGCGCGAGGCGCCGGTGGTCGCGCCGAAGTCCGAGGCCGTCGCGCCGGCAGACAGCGCTGCTCGCGCAGCACCACTTGGAACGCCGTTTCGAAACTACCTCGTCGCCATCGCCATCTTCACCGTCGCCAACGCGAGCGACTTCTTCCTCGTCGCGCGTGCGCGCGATGCCGGACTCGCGACCCGGTTCGTGCCTTTGTTCTGGGCCGGTCTCTCGCTCGTGCGCGCAGTGGGCACGGTGCCCGGTGGATGGATCGCCGATCGATGGGGACGTCGCCGATCGCTCGCGCTCGGATGGCTGCTCTACGCCGCGGCCTACGCGCTCTTCGCGTACGCGTTGAAACCGGCGACCTTCGCGATCGCGTTGCTGGTGTACGGCGGCTACTACGCGCTCACCGAAGGCGCGCAGAACGCGCTCGTGGCCGCGTTCGTTCCGCGCGATCAGCTCGGTCGCGCGTACGGCGTGTTCGCGCTGGTGACCGGGAGTCTCGCCATCGTCGCGAGCGGGTTGTTCGGCGTGCTCTACCGCATCGGCGACGGGCGCATCGCGTTTCTCGTGTCCGCAGGGATCGCGCTGGTGGCCGCGGGCGCGATGACGCGGGTGGCGGCGCCGGCTGACGGAACCTCACCCCCGCTCCGCGCGCCCCTCTCCCTCCGACGCCAACGATGACGCACGGACGCAGGCGTCGTCGAGAGAGGGGCTGGAATGGTGGTGGCATCGTTCGGGGCGGTGGCAGTTCGCGCAACGTGCGATCTGGAATGGTGGTCGCAGTTCGCGCAACGTGCGATCTCGGTCGACGCGGATCGCCCGCCGCGCGATGCCTGACTCCCTCCACGTCGCCGACCCCCGCACGCTCCACGTCGCCGACCCGCCGCACGCTCCACGTCGCCGACCCGCCGCA
>CBIHQZ010000475.1:0-5786 GCA_966212315.1 uncultured Myxococcales bacterium | reverse complement strand
GGTAGATCGGCTCCCGCGGCGCGATGCGATTCGACCGCATCCGGAAATCCGGAGACGGCGTCGCGTCGGTTCGATCGATGGCGGGGCCTGGGCGCTTGCCAGGCTTCTTCGCGGCTGCGGGCTTGGCGCGCTTGGTGCGGGCGGCCTTCGATTGCGCGTCTTCACGCATGCTTCGTCCTCGTGTCGGGGATCCAGGGACTGGACGGTGACTCGGAAGATTCGGAAACGAGTGCGCGCAATCTAACGTACGGTCGAATCAGGCGGAAGCAGATAGTTCACATCTGCCGAGGTTCTCCGCGAACACGACCGGCTTTCCATGCCCCATCGCGGTAGCTGAACCGCGTCGCGATCTCGCGCGCCGGATCGATGATGTCGCCGGCGCGGACCTGGGCATCCGAACCGCCGTGGTCGGGATCGTCGCGAAGAAGAATCACGATCGCGCCGTCGTCGGTGAACGCGACACGCGGCTCGTGGGGCGTGAGATCGACGCGACCCGGTGCGGCCAGTGCGAGGGCGGCTTCGATCGAGCCGGCTTCTGCGAGGCGTTGCACGGTGCGGTAGGTCGGCGGCACGAGCACGATCTCTTCGCGCTCGGCGCGGGCGAGGGCTTCGCGCGGCGCGAGCCATTCGCTCGCAACGGTCTCGCCGTTGTCGTGCGATGCGGTCACGCCATCGGGCGCGACGGCGAGGAAGAACCGCGTGTCGAAGCGGCGGGTCTCTTGCCGCGGTGTGATCCAGCGCGCGAACGGAACGAGCGCACTCAAACGCAGCGAAAGGCCGCGGGGCGGAAGGATCTCGAGCAGCGGTTTCTTCTCGGCATCGACCGCAAGTCGCAGCGCGGCGACATCGTCGGGGCTCACGTCGCTGGTGGCGAAGAGCACGCCCGCTTCTTCGAGGCACTCGCGTGCGGCGGCGATGTGCAGGCCGCGCGCGAGCGTCGGATCCGTGTCGCCGAGTCGTTGTGCGGCAGCGGACCCATCCACGTCGGCCGGCACGTTCGGGTCGCGATCGCCTTCGTCGAGTTTTCCGCCGGGAAATACGTAGGCGCCGCCCATGAAACGCACCGCGGCGCGGCGCTTCACGACGACCACTTCGAATCCGGTGGGACCGTTGCGAAGCAGGATCACCGTGGCCGCGTCGCGCGGCGTGACCGCGGGCGCGTCGCGATCGAACTGAACCGTCATCGGACGGCCGCGAGCGCGCTCTCGAGTTCGCCGAGGGCGTGCATGTCGCGACCTGCTTTGGCGGCGTCGATGCCGGCCTGCAGCACCGTGCGCGCTTCGTCCTTGCGACCCAGCTTCTCGAGGAGCTGACCGCACATGAGGTACTGCGGCACGTAGTTCGGGAACTTCGCGCGCAGGTTCTCGAACGCGCGCACGGCGTCTTCGTCGCGACCGAGGCTGCGGTACTCCTGCGCGAGTCCGTACATCGGAAACGCGTCGTTCACGCCCTTCGCGACCATCATCTCCAACACTTCGAGTCGGCTCGGCATCGTGTGTTCCTCGCGCTCTCTCTGACTCAGCCGCCGACCACGCCGATGTACGGCAGGTTGCGATACTTCTCGTCGTGATCGAGTCCGTAGCCCACCACGAAGTGGTCGTCGATCGTGAAGCCGAGATAGTGGATGTCGATCTTCACGCGGGTGCGCGCAGGCTTGTGGAGCAGCGAGCAGATCTTCACCGAGCGCGGGCGGCGCGTGGCGAGGTTCTGCAGGAGGTAGTTCATCGAGAGGCCGGTATCGACGATGTCCTCGACGATGAGCACATCGCGGCCTTCGATCGGATGCGCCAGGTCGTAGGTGATCTGCACGACGCCCGACGACTCGGTGCCCGCGCCGTACGAACGGAGTCCGAGGAAATCGATGCGGAGGTCTTCGTAGTCGATCGCGCGCGCGAGATCCGCTGCGAAGAGAAAGCTCCCCTTGAGGATCGGAACGAGCACGAGGTGCCGCCCGTCGTAGTCCTTGCGGATCTCTTCGCCGAGTTCGGCCACGCGCTTCGCGATCTGCTCGGCGCTCAACATCACCTTCGGTTTTGCCATCGCTCGATTCGTCCTTCGTTCAGACCCAGGCGTTGTTGAGAAGCTCGCCGAGACCGCCGGCGCCGGGAACGATGTACTGATGATCGTCGAGACCGCGTTCGCGATCGGGATGCGTGCCGGGAATCGACGCGAGCACGTCGGGCGGCGAGAGCGCGCGGTCGAGACGGAACGCGTAGATCTTCGCGTCGGGATGATCCGTGGTGATGCGGCGGATGTACTCGGGCGTGACGATGAGATTCATCGCGATGACGGACGACGGCTTGCCATCGAGCTTGGTCTTGTAGTGGTTCATCGCGCTCGAGATCGAGCCGCCGGTCGCGCCCATCGGATCGGGGAAGAGCACCACGCGTCCGTCGATCTGCGTGCCGATCTTCGCGTCGTGCCATTCGGTGCCGACCACGCGTCCGTTCGCGTCGGTCTTGCGCGACATGAAGAGATGATCCTGCCGAACGCCTTCGGGCTCGAGCAATTCGTTGAGGGTCTCGTACGTGATCTGCGATGGCACCGTGCCGGCGCGCGCGATCGAAACGCTCACGACCTTGGTGTGCTTGTCGACGGCGACGCCGCGATAGACGGCCTCGGGGCGCGTTGCGCTCACCATGCGAGTCGGTGCATCGATGCGCGTGCGCGGCAGTTCGGCGGCGAGCGTCACTACTGCGAGCAGTTCGTAGAGACGCCGCACGATGCGCCCGAGTTCGGGCTGATTCGTCTCGCGCGAACCCATGCGAGCCAGCCACGCGAGCGCGACCGGGTCGTCGATGATGTGAACGTTGGCGCCGTAGCGATGCTCGATCTCGATCGGCCGATAGCGGGACTGTTGATACACCACGTCGCTCATGCGGGGCGCATTCTGCCGCGCGATGGGTGCGTGGCTCAACGAAAGAGAACGCTCACCGACGAGATCGCGCTGCCTGCGAATTCGCGCGCGGCGCCAGTGAAGAGCGCGACGCTTACTGCGAGTGCGGCCAGCGGCGCGAGCGCACGAAACGGCAACGCGAGCTGACTCTGCGCGACGGGCGGTGAACTGCGCGCGGCGATGGCGAACACGAGCTCGACCGCAAGCAATGCGAAGAGCCCCGCGGAAACGAGGGCTACGCTGGCGGCGAGTGTGTCGGCGGTGAATCGTGCGCAGCGTTCGACGAGGCGGGCGGTGTCGAGCGTGGCCACGTAATGCGGTTCGGGCGGAAACGCGGCGAACGAAGCGGCCACCACGCGAATGACGGCGCGAAATCCACCAGCGGCGAGAAACGTCACGCCGAAGCTCCAGCGCAACAGCTCCGAGAGCGGGCTGGTGCGTGCGCCCGAATCGGGGGCGATCACTTCGGCCGCATTGGCGCCGCGTGCGGTGTCGAGCAGACGTCCGCCTTGTTCGAGTGCGAAGAACGGCGCGCCGAGAAAGAGCGCGAGGACGACGCCGATCGAGATCTCACGTCCGGCTGCGAGGACGATGTCGGCGGAGAGTGCGACGGGCGTGATGGGCGCGAACACGGTGGGCATCGCGCCGATCGCGAGGACGACCAGGATCGGGACGCGCGCCTGCGTGGGGAGCGTTCGCCCGCCGAGGAACGGCAGCGTGAGGGTGAGGGGGACGAGTCGAAGCGCGGCAAGCGAGAGACGCGCGAGCACCGCGACGAGCAGCGTCGCGAATTGCGGCGCCAGCGCGGTCATCGCACCAGAGTCGGCATCGCGCGCCACATCTCGGTGGTGAACCGCACCAGCGTGCTCGCGCCCCACGGCCCGAGCACTACGATCACGAGCGCGACGGCGATGAGCTTCGGAAGGAAGGTCAGACTCGAGTCGTTGATCTGCGTGGCCGACGTGAACAGCCCGGCGACGAGGCCGATCACCGCGCCGGCGGCGAGCGCGGGGACCGACAACACGAGCACGAGCATCAGCCCCTGCTGCGTGAGTTCGGCGGCGCGAGTGAGCATGGCGCGCGCGATTGAACCATACTCGCGCGCGATGCGTCCTCTCCTCGTGAGCGGCTTCGAAGCGTTCGGTGGCGGCGCCCGCAACGCGACGCGCGATGCGCTGCGCGTGCTGTCGGCGGATCCCGAGTTGATGGCGATCGCGAGCTTCGTGGTGCTGCCGGTCACGTGGCGCGGCGCCGCGTCGGTGCTGCGTGCGCGGCGGCTGCGAGAGGGCGCGCGCGCGGTGCTCGCCTTCGGGATGGCGGGTCCGCCGCACGAGATGCGGGTGGAGCGCTACGCGTACAACGAGATGCGTGCGCCGATGGCGGACAACGCAGGGATCCGATGCGACGGCGATGCGATCGACGCGCACGGCGTGGCGCGGATCGAGACGCGTGGTGACCATGCCGATCGAGTGCGCGCGGCGCTCGATTCGAAGGGCGTGCCGGCCACTGATTCGCACGATCCGGGGCGCTTCGTTTGCAATGCGACCTACTTCGCGATGCTCACTGCCGCCGCGCTCGAGGGTTTCGACACGCTCTTCGTGCATGTCCCGGCGACAGCGACGTCGGGCGGCTCGCTCGCGGATGCGACGGTGCGCGTGTGGATGCGCGATACGGTCGTCGCGTACGCGGCGTTGTTCGCGTCGTAGCGCGATCGAACTTTCGAGGAGGAGAAACACGAAGGGCGCGCTCCGTGAGAAGCACGCCCTTCGGGAGGTCACGCGCCGAAGCGCGCTGCGATCAGCGGATGACGAATGGGAAGTTCACCGTGAAGGTCGGTCGCGTGAACGACGGAACCGACGCGCTGCGAACCGCGCGAGCGATGCACGAACCGGCCGGCGTACCAGCGAAGGGCGGTGCAACGTTCGCCGTGGTGACCCGACCCGAGCTCGCGAAGGTGATCGCGACGTTCGCCGTGCCGGTCATGCCCTGACCGCACGCCTGGACCGAGCTACGCACGCCGTTGAGCGCGCCGAGCACGTCGTTGCGCGCAGGTGCTTCCGGACCACTCGCCGCCGGGGCTGCCGCCGCGTGGCTCGCACCGGAGGGGCTGCTCTGGGTCGAGCAGCGAAGGAGGCAGTCGATGTCGCCATGGCAACGGGCCGCGCAACTGGTGCCGCTCGCGCCGCCGCTCGGCGCCGCCGCCGTCGTGGAGTTCGAACCCGAGTTGCTCGCGGCCGCCGTCGTGCCACCCGACGAGCTGCCGGTGCGTTCACGCGTGCTGCGCGAACCGCCGCTCGAACCAGTACGCTCACGCGTGCCGCCGGCCGGTTCCGCGCCACCCGCGGTCGCCGATCCCGGCGTCGCGGTGTTCGCGGCAACCTGCTGTCCCGGAGGCGCTGCGCCGCCGGCCGGAACCGTGCCGTTCGCAGGCGGCGTTGCCGGCGCTGCGTTGGTCGTTGCTGCCGAGTTCGCGGCCGTCGTCGCCGGCGTCGCGGGGGGCGGCGCCTGGACCACCACTTGTTGCGGCGGATTGTTGTTCTTCAAGAGCATCACTGCCGCGATGCCGCCGCCGGCAAGGATGACGGCCACGGCGATCGCCGCGAAGAGCACCGTCTTGTTCGTGCCGCCGCCGCCCGCGGGCGCTTCGACCGCGCTGACGGGAGTCGCCATCGGTGCGAGCACCGGTGCCGCGAGCGGAGACGAGAGACCGCCGCCGCCACCGACCGAGAGAATGTCGTCGACGGCCTTCGACTTCGAGCTGCCGATGGAAGACGCCATCGACTTGATGTCGATGAGTCCGCTCATGTCGCTGCCCCTTGCAGCACCCGGCTCGGAAACCTTGGCGGGCGTGCTCGCGCCGGCGACCTGCTGAAGCGATGCGAGCGAGAAG
>CBIHQZ010000474.1:0-5786 GCA_966212315.1 uncultured Myxococcales bacterium | reverse complement strand
GTTCGCGGTCTGGAGTTCGCTCCGAACGTCGGTGAGGTCGGCGTTCAGATGCTCGGTGCGGGTCTGACACGATGCGCGGTTCGACTCGCACGTCGAGCGCTGCGAATCGCACGCGCGTCGCGCCTCTTGCAGCGCGGCGATCTCGGCGCGTTCGATCGAACACGTACACACCGGCGGGGCGCCGGCATCTTGTGCGCTCGCGGCTGTTGCGATCGCATTGATCGCGAGCGCAACCGCGATGGTCGTTACGCGTGCGATGGTTCGGTGCTTCGTTCGGTTCAGCATGCGAGTCGCGCGCCCCGCGAATAGCACGAACGCGCCGCCGGCGACGATGCGCGACTGCATGTCGGTCACGGCTCGGCCGCGCAGGTGAAACCGCGAAACGCGAGCATGCCGCGCGTCGTGATGCGGAGATCGTTCCCCGTCGACGCTGCGGCCGTCACCACCGCGGTTGCGAGGAACTCTCCGTCGCGACGGATGGTGATCTCGACCACATCGCCGTCGTCGGGTCGCGGGTCGACGCGAAACTCGAAGTGATGCGACGCGGCGCGCGTCCCGTCGTCGGGAAGCGTCTCGCGAATCCAACGCGCGCGTTCCCCGGCGGCGTCCTCATGCGAGACGACCAGCTGCGCACCGCCTTGCAGTGCGATCACTTCGCCGCCCAGCATGCGCAGCGACCATTCACTTTCGGGCAGCGCGTCGCGAATCTCGACGCTGCATCGGAACGCGCCACCGTGGCGAGACGAGACCATCGCGGTTCGTGACTCCGCACCGGGAGCCCGCCACCACCCATCGGCCTCGACGAACTGCCCCGGCGGAATCGCGATCGCCCCCATCACTCCATCGCGCACGAACGCGTCCGCCCGCGAGGCGTGCGCGCGGTCTCGCCGATCACGCACGATTCGCTCGGGAAAGAACCACTCCTCGTCGCGCGCGAACGATGCGAGCCAGTCGTGCGCCGGATCGGGACCGGTCTGTGAGAGATAGCGTGCGATCGCCTCGAACTTCATGTTGCCATCGCGCATCGCAGCACTCAGCGCGCGTCGCTCGCGCGGCGTGTAGCCCGTCAACGGCGCGGGGAGCGGCGGCAGTAGTTCGCGTGGTTGCAACGCGACCGCAGGACACGGTTCGCGACGCGTAGATCCATTGGGCCAGCACGGACCCGCATGGACGATCGCGCGATGCACCGTGATCCCGTCGGCCGGCACCACACGATCGAGCGCACGGCGGAGATACGTGTACGTACGCGCGTGATCGGGATGCTCGTCGACCGAGTGGGTCACGTAGATGTCGGTCGGCTCGAGACGCGTGAGCAACGCCTCGATGTCGCCCCGCAGCGCGTCGGCGGTGTACGTCGCGGCCGCGCCGGTGCGAACGGAATGCTCGTCGTGTGCGCCTGCCCCGCGCGCGGCGTATGTCGTGTTCCCGTGCTCGCAGTTGCCTTGCGAGTCGCGTCGTTCGATCGGCGCGAGCGGTGTCGCAGCGAGTTGCGTCAGGTAGCCGTCGGGGTATCCGAGAAAGTGAACGTGCTCTTCCGCGAGTCCGAGTCGCGCGAGCGCCGCGACCGATTCGTTCTCGCGCAGGTAGCCGTTCCGTTCGCAGGTGTAGTCGCCGTTCGTGACGATGACGACGTCGACCGCATCGCCTGCTTGCACGGCATCGGCGATGACGCCCGCGCTGGTGAGCACTTCGTCGTCGGGATGGGGCGCGAGCACCACGATGCGTCGTGGCCCGCGTGCACGCGGCCGCACTGCGAACACGGTGCACGGCTCCCATCGGCAGCGAAACAACGGTTCGAACCGCGCTGGATCGCGACGCGCGAGTACGCCACCGCCCTCGTCGTCCAGCACGGCGACCCGAACATGCTCGCCGTCGAGCCACCGATCGAACGCCGCGGACGAAGCCGGTCGCTCGCCGAGATACACGACGCGAGTACGTCCATCGCCGCGCCACAAGAGTCCGCTGAGTTCGAACCCGCCGTCGTAGCCGACCGATTCGCCCGATCGGAGCGTCCCCAGCGCGCGTTGCCAATTGCGTGCGCCGAGATCGATGCTGGCGACCGAGGCGCGGTCGGTGTCGCTCATTCGCTGCACCGCCATCAGCGAGGGACCACCATCGGTGAAGCCCGGTATCGCGAGCTTCAATCCGATCGCGCCGAGTACCGCGAGCACGATGGCGAGCACACGCTTCGCGATCGGCGGCCATGCCTCGGTCGACGCGACGACGAACGCGAGCGCAGCCGCGGGCAACGCCAGCGTGTAGCGCGTCCAGAATGCGGCTGGTGTCGCGAGCGCGGCGAGCGATGCGATCAAGAGAGGCGCCCACCCTGCCCGCGTGCGGCGACGCGCGAGTCCCACCAGCGCGAGCGGCAACAGCGCCAGTGGAAACAGCGGCGCGAGCCCGCCGACGCGCATGTCGTACACGTAACGTCCGCCGAACTCGAACCACGACGCGATCACCCGCATCGGCCAGCGACGTGGAACGTACGGCGCCGGCAGCCCCGCTTCGATGTAATCGCGCGCGGCGGCGCGTCCGGGGAGCGTGATCGGCCCGAGGTGCATCTCGACGGGCCAGATCGGGTTGTGATGTCGCCAGAGATTGACGACGTACGTCTCGCTTCCGATCGCGAGGAGCGCGAGTCCGACGGCGATGACCCGCCACGAAGGTCGCTTCGCGCGCACGCCGACGATCAGCGCCAGCAGCAGCACGACCGCGGCCGGCGGCGCAGACGGCTTCACCGCGAGGAGCAGCGCGATCGTCGCGCATGCGAGCACCACGTCGACCGCTTCGCCTTCACTCGTCGCGAAGTACGCGGCGACGACGACGAGCGCTGCGTACAGGAGATCGACGTAGTTCGAAGCTAGTTCGAGCGCGGCCGCGGGGAGTGCGACGAAGAGCATCGCGAAGGCGATCGATCGACCCGCCGAACCACCGGCACGAATGCCGGTAGCGGCGATCGCGGCGACACACATGACCGCGAACGGCGCTTGCCCGAAGTCGATCCATACGTCGTTCGCGAACCAGCCGCGCCACACGATGAACAGCCATTCCGCCGCGTGCGGATAGACATTCACGAACACCACGCTGCTCGGAATCTCGCGCAGGCGATGCTCTTGCAGCGCGTCGTACACGACCGGCAGGTGATACCCGAGGCCGTCCCACGACCACGGTTCGAGCAACCACGCGGCCCATCCGGCGGCGGCGAACGCCGCGAGAGCGACGAGCATCGCGAGCACCGGCGCATCGGTGATCGCGTCCAGCAACGCACGCCGCGCGCGCACCGCATCGCGCAGCGCGAGCGCACGTCCCGCTTGCCCGGCCGCGAACCAGGCACTCACAGCGAGCGCGATCGTTCCGATCCGCAGTGGCCACGGTGCGATGAGATGCGCGACGCCGAGCAGTCGCACCATCCCAGCGAGCGCGAGCGGTGTGAGCACGATCGTCGCGCACACGCGGTCGATTCCGCGCCGCGTCGCGCCGAGCCAACGCGCGGAGAGAGCCATCATCGCGAAGGCGAGCAGCCCCCACGCCACGAGTGGAAACACCACCATCACGCCGACGCCTCCGCTCGCCACGCCCCTGCGCCGGCGATGTGCATCACGTCGGATCCTTGCGCTTTCGCCGCACGGGCAGTTCCGCCACGGGCATCACGTCGGTCCGCGCGCGGGCCTTCGGCAGCGCGTCGATCATCGGAACGCACTTCGAGCCGGCGGCACGCGTGAGCGCGTTGATCAACGCCGGCAACGCCGCTGCGCGC
This sequence comes from uncultured Myxococcales bacterium, assembly GCA_966212315.1. GTDB lineage: Bacteria > Myxococcota_A > Polyangia > Polyangiales > CBIHQZ01. The sequence continues at coordinate 2,029 of CBIHQZ010000474.1, read as the reverse complement.
TTCGCCGATCGAAGCGCCGCCAGCCCGACGAGCGCGCCTTCCACTTCCGTCGGCAGCCCTTCCAGCATCGGACCTGCGATTCCCGCTGCCGCGGCACTCGGATCGCCGGTGAGCAACTCGGACGCGAGCGCGCCGAGCGCGAACAGATCCGCCCCCGCGTTCGATGCCTTTCCTCCGCGCACCTCGGGCGCAAGATACGGCAGCACGTCGGGATAGCGTTCGAAGTGTTCGATCAGACGCGCACGCTTCACCGCCGCGGCGATGCCCGAATCACTCAGCAGGATCTTCCCGCTCGCACTCACCTGCACGCTCTCGGGATAGAGCGCGCCGTGCGCGGTCACTTGATGCAACTGCCGCAACGCCACCACCACGCCGTCGATCACGCCGAGCGCTTCTTGCAGATTCAGCACGCGGCCCGCATCGCGATAGGCACCGAGCACACGGCGCAGCGATTGCCCTTCGATCCACGGGCTGGCCACGTATGCGCGCGTCCCCGAGACGAACGCGTCGTAGGGCGCCGCGATGCGATTCATCTCGCGACCGAGAAGCTTCTGGATCTCGCCCACCAGATGCGTTCGTTCACCCGCGGTGGGGGCGATCTCGTGCGCGACGACCTTGATCGCCACCTTCTCGCCGTCGATATCGCGCGCGCGATACGTGTGACCGAGCGGGCCCGCGCCATACAACTCGACGACCGTGTACCGCTCGGCGAGCACGTCACCCGAGGCGAGCGGTGCAGGCGGTGTCGCGAGGGTAACGATCTCGGTCGACGACGCGACGGGTTTCTTGCGAGGGGCGGTCATTGGCATCGCCGCGATCGCAGCGACCGCGGATCCTATCACCTCGGGGTCGAGCGGTTGCGCCTCTTGACTCGCTCCGTGTCGCATGCGACGCGCTCGTGAATGCAACGACGAACGCGGCTCGGGCTCGGTTTCGCGATGCTGGGACTCGCCTCTGGGATGGCCTTCGCACAGACGCCACCCGCGGTGCGGACCGATGCCGCGACAACGCCCGCGCGCGACGCGAATCTCTCACCCGCCGAACGCGATCGCCGCGCGACGCCGGTTGCTCACGTGGGCGACGTCGTGATCACCGTGGGCGAACTCGAGGACATGCTGAACGAAGCCCCGCAGCCGGTGCGCCAGTCGTATGCGGATCCCGCGCGTCGCCGCGAGTTTCTCGACAACATGGTGCAGACGATCCTGCTCGCACAGGAAGCACGGCATCGTGGTCTCGACCGTCAGCCCGACACGTCGGCTTCGATTCGCCGCATCCTCGCGCAGCGACTCGAGCAGAACGTGATCATCGAAGCCATCACGCCCGAGTCGGTCAGCGATGCCGAAGTGCGCGCGTACTACGACCAGCACATCGGGGACTATCAGCAGCCCGAGTTTCGTCGCGCCACGGTGATCATCACCGACGATCGCGCGACGGCGGATCAAGCTGCAACGGCGGCGCGCGCGGCCCGCGGCGACATGCGGCGCATCCAGGCGATCGTGCGCGAACGATCCACCGACACCCTCACGCGCGAGCACGACGGTGACTTGTTCTACTTCCGTCGTGACGGCATCGCGTCGGGCACGCCGGGCGGGCAGACGCAGATCGATCGCGCCATCGCAGTGGCGACGTTCGGGCTCGCTCGCGAGATGGAAGTCACCGCGCCGGTGCAGACCGCCAACGGCAAGTGGGCGATCGCGGTTCTCACCGGCATCCGTCCGGCGCTCTCACGCGCATTCGGCGACACCGGCGTGGCCGCATCGATTCGCGGATTCATCGTGCGCGAGCGACGCACGCAGCGTGAACACGATCTGATCGACGACTTGCGCGGACGCTTGCATCCCGAGATGCACGACGACTTGCTCGACCAGATTCATCTCCCGGCGAGCGACCTCGGCAACGTGCCGCCGTTCGATCCGTCGGCCGCGATGCGCCGTCCGCCCACGCAGAGCGGCGCGCGGCCGGTGCCGCCACCGAGCGCCCCCCACGTCGTTCATCCGGTGGGTCCGACGCCCATGCCCACGCCGTCTTC
>CBIHQZ010000473.1:0-5787 GCA_966212315.1 uncultured Myxococcales bacterium | reverse complement strand
CCCGTCATCGCCAGGTCGCCGTCCTCCCAGAGACCGAGTTCACGCGCGATCGCGGTGGCGGTGAGCGCATGGTCGCCGGTGATCATCACGGCGCGGATGCCTGCGCGGCGGCACTCGTCGATCGCGAGCTTCACCTCGGGACGCGGCGGATCGATGATCCCCACGAGCCCGGCGAAAACGAGCTGCTGCTCGACGAGAAGCGCGCGCTCCGCGTCTTTCATGTCGGCGCTGCCGGCGAGTTCTTCGCCGCCCTCGCGGTCCGCCAGTGCCAGCACGCGCAGCGCGTTGCTCGAGAGTTCTTCCACCTTCTTCGAGATCTGCTCACGCATCGACGCATCGAGTTCGACGACGCCCGTCGTCATGCGAATGTGCGTACACAACGGCAGCACGTTCTCGACCGCACCCTTGGTATGCGCGATGAGCTTCTCGCCCTTGCGCAGCACGAGCGACATGCGCTTGCGCTCGCTGCTGAACGGCACGAGCAACGCGGTGCGCGCCGCTTCGATCATCGATTCGCGCGGCGCGTGAACCTTGTTGCTCAACGCGAGCAGCGCGCCTTCGGTGGGATCGCCTGCCACGCGCACCGAGCCGCCGCCGATGTCGAGCGAAGCGGTGTTCGCGATGGCGCCGATCTCGATGGTGCGACGGAGCGCGTCGCTGAGTTCTTCGAGTCGCGTCGATGCGCCCTTGCGACGGATCTCGCCCACGCCGCCGTAGCCCTCGCCAGTGACGTCGAATTCTTCGGCCGCCGACCAGACGATTCGCACGGTCATCTCGTTGCGCGTGAGCGTGCCGGTCTTGTCCGAGCAGATGATGCCGACGCAGCCGAGCGTCTCGACCGCGGGGAGCTTGCGAACGATCGCGTTGTGCTTCGCCATCCGCTGCATGCCGAGCGCGAGCGTGATGGTCGTGATCGCCGGGAGGCCTTCTGGAATCGCCGCGACCGCGACCGACACTGCCGTGAGAAGCAGCACGTGCCAGCGTCCGCCCTGCACCATGCCGATGACGAAGAGCGCGACCGAGATGCCGACGCAGAGCCAGAGGATCTTGTTGCCGAAGTCTTCGAGGCGTTCTTCCAGCGGGCTCTGCGGCTTCTCGCTCTTCGCGAGCATGTCGCCGATGCGGCCGAGACGCGTTGCTGCGCCGGTCGCGACGACGATGCCGCGCGCGTGTCCACGCACCGCGGTGGTCCCCATGAACGCCATGTTGACCTTGTCGCCGTCGACCACGTCGGGCGGGAGAACAACGTTGGCGTCTTTCGACACCGAGGTGCTCTCGCCGGTGAGCGCGCCTTCGATCGCTTCCATGCTCGCGGTCTCGAAGAGGCGCAGATCCGCGGGGATCTGATCGCCCTCGGCGAGTTCGACGATGTCACCGGGAACGAGCTGCACCGAGTCGGCGATCATCGAGATGCCGCCACGCATCACGCGACAGCGCGGCGCGGACATACGCTGCAGTGCATCGAGCGCGGCCTCGGCACGGCGCTCCTGTGAGAACCCGATGATCGCGTTGACGATCACGATGATGAGAATGGCGATGGCGTCGCTGTACTTCGCGATCCCGTGTTGCTCGCCCTCGGGGCCGGTCGCGGCGATGACCGTCGCGACGACCGCCGCGGCGAGAAGCGTTCCCACCAACGGATTCACGAACTGCGCGAGCAGTTGCTTGAGCGCGCTCGGCTTCGGCGGCTTCGGCAGTTCGTTCAGACCGACGCGAGCACGTCGTTCCTGCACCGCTTCCGGCGTGAGCCCTCGATCGAGATCCGTGTCCCACGACTTCGCGACATCCGCGATCGGCATCGCGTGAAAGGCGCGCTCGGTGTCAGCCATTCTTCATTCCATCCCACCGGGCGTTTGCACCCGCTGGGCGTTGCTTGTAAGCGAAGGAACGCGGCGAAACAACGGATCCGCGAGAATTCCCGCGTCAGCCCCGATATGCGCCACTGGCGGCGGTGAGCGCCGTCGGCTCGATGCCGAAGCGCGTCGCGATGACCGACCAGAGCAACACGGGCAGGTAGGCGTCGGGAGCCTCGGCGGGCGTCGTCCCTTCGTGCGCGCCGCTCGGATCGACGAGCGCGAGCAGGAACGAGTTCACATCGCAGACGATGGACAAGGCCGTGATGTCACCGGTGGGCGTCGCGATCGAGATGCGACGCGCGATCGAGTCCTTGCCGATGGTCGCGATGCGATCGCCGATGATCAAGCGATCGCCGGTGAGCCGCAGTACCTCGCCCGACGGGAGCGGAAAGCGCACCCAGTCGGTGGTGTCTTGCAGCGTGGCTTCGACCGAACGCAGAAGCGGATCGATGCGCGAACCGACGGTCGCAGTGACGACATGCGAGCTGTCGGGGGAGATCGCGGTGAGACCGAGATCGAGTGCAACGCTGCGTGCGCGCCATGCTTCGGAGAGCGGCTCGGCGGCGCTGCGATCGGGGTCGTAGACCACCGACGGTTCGCCGGTCTGCGAGAGAACGAGTGCACGCGCGCCCGAGTGACGATCGGTCACGACCATCGCGCCGAACGAGCGGGCGTGATCGATCACTTCGGTCCGTCGCTTCGGCTCCTGCATCACGAGACGATGCGGCGACGACTCGAGCAGCAACGAGCCACCGCGACGACGCGACCACCACGCGAGTGCCGACCCGCCGAACGTCGCGATCGCGATGCCCGGAATGATCGAGAGCGCGAGGGACGGATGGCTCGGCGCGAGGAAGCGGAAGTACAGCGCACTGATCCCGAGGCTCACCGCGGTCGCGAGCGCGAGCCCGGCAAGGAGCCACGGGGGATCACTGCGGAGCGGGAGTCGAACGTCGACGTCGGGGCGCGGGCGATACGCTTCGGTCATCGCGGGGAGCCTACGACCAAGGGCCGGCAGCGGCCAGTCGTGCGGCATGCGTTCGAGTGGTCGAAAACTTCGGCGGCACGGGGCGGCATGAGAGGTTCGCGCCGTGATGAAGGGTCTGCGCGAACGAATCGCGCTCGCGGTACCGACGACGGTGTTGATCGTGGCAACGGTCGGGGTGCCGATCATGGTGCTCGGCCCCCACGGGCTGCCGCGACACCGACGAATGCTTTCGCAACTCAGCGCGCAGCGCGAAGAGAATCACCGTCTCGCGCGCCAGGCGCAGCAACTGCAAGCCGAGCTGGACGCGTTCGAGCACGATCGCCGCGCGCGAGAGCGGGCGGTCCGCGAGGAGCTCGGATGGGTACGGCCGGACGAGATCATCGTCGAGGTCCCGGGCGCGACGCGGCGGCAGTAGCAGGCGCCAAGAGATACGGCGTTGAGTCGTCGTCGAGATCAGCGGGAGCTGCGTCGGCAGCAAACAGCGTCGTCAACGTCTAGGTCAACGTTCTCCGCAATGGAGTGAGCGGGTTCGATCCAAAGGGCTGCGAACCCCATCGCGGGAGGACGTAGACGTTGACCTAGACGGCGTTGACGCCGCTCTCCCTCCTCCCCGCTACCGCTTCAACAACTGCTCGTGCACCCGCGGCAGCTTCCGCTCCACCCGCGCTTCCAACGCGATCCCGATGCGAAGCAACTGCGCCTCCTGCCACGCGCGTCCCATCAACTGCAGCCCGATCGGCATGCCCCCCGGGTCGTAGCCCACCGGCACCGTGAGCGCAGGAAGGCCGGTGAGATTGCCCACCGGTGCGAAGCGCATGATCTGATCGGTCATCGTGAGATTCGATTCGCCGGTCGCGCGCGAGTCCTCCGCGATGGGCGGCGCGGTGCGGGCCGAAGTCGGCGTCGCGATCACGTCGACGCGTTCGAGCGCCGATGCGAAATGCCGCCAGATGCGCGTGCGAATGCGCGATGCCTGGATCACGTCGTAGCCCTGGAGATGGCGCGCGATCGCGAGGTTCAAGCGCGTGTCGTGGCCGTACTCGGCGCGATGAGCTGCGTAGTGCTGCAAGTGCGAAGTGGCCATCTCCGCGACGATGGTGACGAGGTGTGCGACGCGCACCAGATCGAGATCCGGGATCTCGATTTCGACGATGCGCGCGCCCGCGTCGCGCAGTGCATCGAGCGAACGACGACACGCCACGACGACATCGTGCGAGGCATGCTCGAACCACGGGCGATACACGCCGATCTTCACGTCACGCAGGTCGCCGTTGCCGATGCCGTCGATCGAAGGCGGGCGCTGCCAGAACGTGTTCGCGTCGTGCGAATCCGTTCCGCACATCACGCCGTATCCGATCGCTACGTCGCGCACCGTCGCGCCGATCGGTCCGACGTGGGCCACGCTCCAACACAACGGCGCTGCGCCATGTTCGCTGATGCGACCGAAGGTGGCTTTGAGTCCGGGCACACCACACAACGCTGCGGGGACGCGCACCGAACCGCCGCCATCCGCGCCGACTGCGAGCGGCACGATGCCCGCTGCCACCACCGCCGCGGATCCGCTCGACGAGCCACCGGTGACGCGTGTCGGGTCGTACGGGTTGTGCACCGCGCCGTGATGCGGGTTCACGCCTGTCACGCCGAGACCGATCTCGTGCATGTTCGTCTTGCCGACCAGCACTGCACCCGCTGCACGAAGACGCGCCACGACCGTCGCATCCTCGCGCGCCGGGCTCTTGCCGAGAAAACGCGTGCCGACCGTGGTCGGGTATCCGCGCTGATCGAGTTCGTCTTTCACCGCGACGGGCACGCCGTCGAGCGGGCCGATCGAGCGGTTCTCGCGACGGCGCTCGGCCGAGGCGCGGGCCTGCGCCATCACGTCTTCGCGGTCCTGCGCGATGAAGAACGCGCGTCGATCCGAACGGGCGCGATCGCACGCAGCCAGGACACGCTCGGCGACTTCGACCGGTGTCGTCTTGCCGTCGCGATACGCGCGATCGATGTCGGCGATCGACGTGAAGCCCGCGTTCCATTCGCCGGCACCCGCAGCATCGAGAACCTTCTCGGGCGCGATGGGCAACAGCTCCTCGTGCGCGCGGGTGCTCGTTTCGAAGAGCGGATGAACCATCGCGGGTGGCTCGTCGACCGTTACGTCGCGCATGGCGGCGATGCCGGTATCGCGTAACAAACGATGCGCGAGCGCTCCGGCCGTGAGCGGGTTCTCGACCAGTGCGACCGCGGCGCGCAACGTGGCACCGGCTGCTCGCGGTGCGCTCAACTCTTTCGGCTTGTACCCCATGCGCGAAGATTCTCACGGTTGCGTGTCGATCGCGCGGGCGACCATCCGCCGCTTTTTTGCGGGTCGCCGCCGAGGGGTGCTAACCGACGATCACCCATGTTGCTCGTGCGATTTTTCCGCGGCGTGCGCGCCTTCGTGCGCGCCGTGACGGCACCGGTGTGTGCAGTCGCGATCGTGTCGGTCGCTGCGCGCGACGGGTTTCGTGCGCCGACGACGGTCGCATGGGCGCTGCTCGGAATCGCCCTCGTCGCCGCGATGATCCGACTGAGCGCGCGAGCGAAAGTCCGTCGCACCGATTCGCACGTGCCGCCCGTCGACGGCGGCGCGGCGGTGGTGTTCGTGGCCCTCGCGTACGCTGCGGTCAACGCAACCGGCGGATCGCTCACCTCACCCATCAGCGCATTGCCGCTGGTGACGGTGGCGGGCGTCGCCGCACTCAGCGCCCCGCGTGCGGGTGTGCTCGTCGCGATCTTCGCACTCGCCGCCGAGGCCGCCGCGTTCGCGGCACATCGCGATCACGAGCCGAAGTGGTTCGCGCTTCGCTCGATCGTCGTGCTCGCGGCAGCCGCCCTTCATCACGGACTCACACGCACCGAAATTGCCCGCGTGCGTGCGCATGCCGAAAAGCTGCTCGAAGACGAACG
>CBIHQZ010000472.1:0-5796 GCA_966212315.1 uncultured Myxococcales bacterium | reverse complement strand
CGCGTAGAGCGCAGCAAGCGCTTCGTCGTACGTGCGCGGCGGCGAACTCACCCGACGAGATGCGCGAGCAGACGCGCGATGGTCGCGCGCATGGTGTGACGGTCGGCGATGAGATCGACCATGCCGTGCTCGAGGAGGAATTCGCTCTTCTGGAAGCCTTCGGGGAGCTTCTGGCGGATCGTCTGTTCGATCACGCGCGGGCCGGCGAATCCGATGAGCGCCTTCGGCTCCGCGATGTTCACGTCGCCGAGCAGCGCGTACGAAGCCGCAACGCCGCCGGTGGTCGGATTGGTGAGCAGCGAGATGAACGGTTGACGCGCCTCGCGGAGTCTCCCGAGCGCGGCGACCGTCTTCGCCATCTGCATGAGCGAGAAGATCCCCTCCTGCATGCGCGCGCCGCCCGATGCGGAAACGATGATCGCGGGCTTCTTCTCTTCGGCCGCGGCTTCGAACACCCGCGTGATCTTCTCGCCGACGACCGAACCCATGCTCCCGCCCATGAAGCGGAAGAGAAACATTCCGAGCACGACCTGACGGCCTTCGATCGCGCCGCGCCCCGCGCGCATCGCTTCGCTCGTCTCGGTCGAGCGTTGCGTGGCGCGCACTCGTTCGGGGTAGCGCTTGCCGTCGGTGAACTCGAGCGGATCGCCGGGCACGAGGTCGGTCGCGAACTCTTCGAAGTGACCGGGGTCGAGCAGCAGTTCGAGCCATGCATCCGACGGAAGTCGATAGTGGTAGCCGCAGCGCGGACAGACCTCGAGGTTGCGCTCGAACTCCTCGGCGAGAAGCGTGGCGTCACAGCCATCGCACTTGCGGAACACGCCCGCGCCGATCGACACCTTGTCGGCGCCTTCGAGCGATGGCTTTACCTTGGCGAACCAGCCCATGGTCCGAGGGCTCGTATCACGTTCCCGCTCGCTCGTCCGCGCCGAAGCGAGTGACGCGACGCGCGATGAACAACGCTTCGCATGCGTAGTTTCGTACGCACCGCGGACACGTCACGAACGTGGATTGTCGCGACGGACGAGTCAGATTTTCGGGATGCGCATCGATGCCGACGAGCGGCGCAACACGCGGCTCGCCATCACGGCTTTGACTTCCATGCTGTCGCGCGCGGGCATCACCGCGGCGAACTCGGGATCGATCGGTTCGCCGGTCGCGAGCTGATTGGTCGGCACGATGTGCCCGCCGTACGGCATTGGTCCGAGGCGATCGATGCAGGCGCGGAAGACCTTCGCGTTGAGCACGTATTCGGGCTCGAGAAGCACCGACTCGATCCATTCGGTGAGCGATGCATGCATCACTTCGATGCCGCCCGCGAGTGTGCGCAGGCGCACGATCTTCCCCTGGCGATACGCGAACTGATCACCGAAGGCGTCTTCCGCGAAGAGCGTGAGCCCTTCGGTCATGCGGCCCCACGCCGAGCGCCAGCCGTCCATGCTGTTCCAGGCGCGCAGCGAGTGGTTCGGCGGTGCGTCGCACGCGCCGAACACGTGGAGCAATCCATCGAGGGCGTAGAAACCGTTCCACTGCTCGAGCAGGCGCTGATGCGTTTCGAGCGAACGCCCCGCGACCGGCTCGAGTACGTCGGCGACGACCGATGCGTCGAACGGCGGCGCCACGAAGCGACGGTCGACGAAGGGGTCCATCCAGACGAGCAGGCGGTCGAGTTCCATGACGACCCTGACAGCATCGCAGAGCGCGCCCGGCCGCTCCAACGAAGCCGCAACGAATTCCGCGTCGCTTGACGCGTGGCGCAGCGGGGCGCAGACAATCGCGACGTCATGCGCAAGTCCGCCCGGTCCGCGAAGCCACCGAAGTCCGTCGTCGCGTTCAAGGTCGATCCCGAGCTGGCGGCGCTGCTCGACGCGATCCCGAACAAAAGTGAGTTCATCCGCGCCGCGGTGCAGGCGCGCCTCGTGGCGGCATGTCCGCTGTGTCGCGGGAGCGGAATCGCACCGCCGAATACGCGCGACGAACTATCGCGCCTCGTCGCCGATCACCCATTGGTCGCCTGCGTCCATTGCGGCGCGCGCGAGCCCCGGCCGTGCCACGCGCCGGGCCATTGCGAAGACGACGCGCGCATTCTCGCGTTCGAGAAGTACGGCCTGTTCTCGTGCTCGTCGTGCTTCGGCGATGCGCGTCCGTGTGAGAACTGCACCAAGCCGTTCTGGCCGTCGCGCGGGTCGCAAGGGCGTTGCGAGCAGTGCCGCAAGGCGGCGTAGGACTGTCGTAGATCCTTCCCGCGCGGCTCGCGCAGACTCAACCCGCGCGGCTCGCGTAGACCCCTCCCCCGCATCTTCACGTCGGTTCGCGGTCGCCCCTCCCCGAACGACACTCCGCGGTGCGAAACCAGGAGTGTCGTCCGAAGAGGGGCATGAATTGGGGGATCGAGCGCGCCGACGGGCGTTTCGTCCGCGACCGTTGCGACTGCGCTACGAAGGTGCAGGGCGCCGACGAAGGTCGGCATCTCAAAGGTAGTCCGCCAATTCATTGGCAGGGGCGCTACGGCGTCGAGATGCAGAGTCGCTACCGGCTCTGCGCTCGCTACACGATGATCTCGTCGTCGAGCGACACCACATCGAGCGAGCGGTTCTTGATCTTCGCGATCTCGCGCTCGACCTCGCGCTGGAACGCGGGCTTGATGTGATAGAGCAGCACCGGAAGTTCCCGCCCGTTGTGCGGTCCGGTGAGCTTGTCGAGTTCGACGTCGAGCGACGCGGGGGTGTGATGCCCCGAGGCCTTGGCGAGCCAGTCCATCGAGTTCGGGAACGACACTTCCATCAGCATCGCGCGCAGGTTCGGCACCTTCGCGAGCACCTTCCACAGACGCTCCGTCGGGCCCGTGTCACCCGAGTACGCGATGGCCGACTTGCCGCGCTCGACGATGAACGCCGCGCTCTCGATCGTGTGCGACACGAGCACCGTGCGAGCGCGATACCCGCCGATTTCGTACTCACGCTCGGGCTGCATCGGGAGCCACTCGACGGTCATCCCCTTCTTGCTCGCGAGCGGGATCTTCGAGAAGTCGGGCCAGATGACGTTGTTGAAAAAGTGCTTCTGCAGCGCGCGCAGCGTCCAGGGCGTACCCGCGATGACGAGCGGCTTGTCGCCCGACTGACAGCGGTTGTCGGCGAGCGTCGCGAGGTCGCGGATGTGATCGAGGTGCGCGTGCGATACGAGCACCGCGCGGATCTTGTTCTGATCGCGCAGCGAGACCGTGCTGGTCGTCGCGCCGGCATCGATGCCGAGCACGCCGTCGAGCAAGAAGCTCGAGGTGCGATGCTTCGGCGTTTCGCCGCCGTGGCAGCCGAGGACTCGGATGTCCATGCCGTCTAAGACTCCCCGAACTTGTCGCGCATCTCGAGGAACTCGAGGAACTCCTGCAGCCGCGACGGATCGTGAACGACCCATCCTCCCTCGGGGAGCGCGTGCAGGATGCGCAGGCGGATCAATCGCGTCATCACTTCGATGACCTGCCCTTCGTCGAGACCGATCTGCGACGCGAGTTCTTCGGTGCTGGTCGGGATGAACACGCCGTCGGGGCGCTTGGTGCCGAACTCTTCGGCGATGCGCGAGAGCCCGAGGATCACGCGCACGCGCGGGTCTTGTTCGAGCAGGATTTCGATGAGCGCGTTCGCGCCGTCGAGCCGCCGCGCGAGCTTTCGAATCAAGCGCACGGCGATCTCGGTGTTGCCGACGACCATCGCTTCGAACGTCTTCGCGTCGAGCACGAGCAGGCGCGCGTCGTCGACGACATCGGCCGTCGCGGTGCGCGGCTTGTCGTTGAGGATCGCCATCTCGCCGAAGAAATCACCCGGCGTCAGCACCGCGAGAACACGGCTGCCGGTCGGGAGATCCTTCGTGATGCGCACGCGACCCGACTGGATCACGTACATCGTCTTGCCGGATTCACCTTCGCGGAACACCACCGAGCCGGCGGGAAATTCGCGTCCGAAGCGTGCGAAGAGCGGGTCTGGCGCACTCATACGCCGGTCAGTGTATGCGCCTCGATTCGCAGCGGTCAAAACAACTGCGAGCCGTGGCGATGCGCTACCGTCCGCCGGTGCCTCGTTTCGACCTCGCGCATGCCGCCGCGATTCTCGGCTGCGCCGCCGCGCTTCTCGGCCCGCATCTCGCTTGCGACTCGCCACGGCGGCGTCCCGCTTCGCGCGCGCGTGATGCCCGGGTGGCGGTGCGAACGTCGACCGATGCCGCCGGTAACGCCTCCGACGACGCGTCCGTCGCCAACGAGATCCCCGTCGCGATGGCGGGTCCGTTGCGCGCTTGCGTGCAACGCGTCGAGCGCACCGCGCCGCCCGAGCTCGTCGCTGCGCTGGAAGCCGTCGAGTACACCGCAGCCGCCGAGGACGCGTGCCGTAGCGACATGGCGCCGCGCCTTCGCGAGCCTTCGCTGTGCGACGGGATCGTGTTGAGCGCCGTGCGGGCGCAGTGCCGCGTGCGAGTCGCGATCGCGCGCGCCGAACCCGACACCTGCCCCGCTGCCGACGGTGGTGACCGCGGACTCGACCCCGTGTGTCTCGCGATCGCAGCGCATGACGTCTCGCGATGCGCAGCCGCCGCCACCCACGATCGCACCCGCTGCCTCGCGATCGCGCGCGACGACGCCGCGCAATGCGACACGCTCGACCCGTTGCTGCGTCCACGCTGCCGTCGCGATGTGACCGCGCTGCACGGACTCGTTCCGCGCATGAACGGCGCCCCCGCGGTGCCGGGAACCCTCCGCCTTCGCGTGACGCCCGGCCTCGACGGCGATGCCTCCACCGGGCAGGAATGGACGCTCGATTCGGTCTCGCGCGGCGCGTACATCGACGCGAGCGGCACGTTGTTCCTCGTCGATCCGCAACGTGGGTGGCCTTCGGTGTTCGCGCCGACGCTCGGGCATCCGTTGCTCGCGATCGCGCTCACGCTCCCCGCGCGACCGGGTGATGCGACCGTCACTGACGCACGCATCGTTCTCACCGACGGCCGCGTGCTCGCGCCTTCTTCGCCGACCGCTGCGGGCATGGTGAACATCACCCGCGTCGCGCGAAATCCCGGCGGCCGCGTGGCAGGAAGCGCGCGCCTGATCCTCTCGTCGGCCGGCGCGCCCTACGTCGTGACGTTCGAATTCGACACGTTCATCCGCGACGTCGTGAGCCGCGACGCCCTCGAATGAGTGACGCGATGCCGCTCCCGATGATACGACCGACGAGCGTGCCTTCGATTCAGCTCATCACGGACATCGACGCGCTCATCCTCGCGGTGCGTGAACTGCGATCCGCTCCCCGCCTCGGACTCGACACCGAGGGGAACGGCATGCACGCGTATCGCACGAGTCTCTGTCTCATCCAGCTGTGCGTCGCACACGAGACCGAGCCGGCCGAGACGGTGTACCTCGTCGATCCGCTCACGCTGCCGACGCTCGAACCGTTGCGCGAGATTCTCGGACCGAACGGACCCGAAGTCGTGATCCACGATCTGGCGTTCGATGTGCGGATGCTCGTGCAGTGCGGACTCGATGTCGGGCGTGTGGTCGACACCGCGCTGCACGCGCGCTTTCTCGGTCTCAAGGAGACAGGGCTGGGCGCGCTTCTGAATCAGCGATTCGCCGTGCAACTCGACAAGGCGCATCAGCAGGACGACTGGGCGCGGCGTCCGCTCGACGAAGAACAACTCGGGTATCTCGTCGCCGATGTCGCGCATCTCGGTCCGCTCGCGAAGACGCTCGAGGCCGACGCAGCGACGGCGGGGATCGCCGCGCCGGTTCGGCTTGCCGCCTCGATCGCGCGCGAG
>CBIHQZ010000471.1:0-5803 GCA_966212315.1 uncultured Myxococcales bacterium | reverse complement strand
CGCTCCCGCTCGCGCGGGGTGCCATTCGGTCGGTGGGCATTTCGAGACATCGCGGAGGCACCGGCCCCTGACGCTCGTCGCGAGCCGCGGCACGGGCGTTGCGATTGCGTCGCGCATCGCGTCCACTCGGGCGCGATTGCTCAGGAGCGACACTTCATGCACGTGCTGGAACTCTCGGACCGCGACACTCGGATCCTGCGGACGGCGGTCGAAACCCGATTGCGCGAGATGCGCGCGGAGATTTTGTCGATGAACGAACGCGATCGCAGCGAGCACCGCGCCGACCTCGACCGTCTCGAAGCAATCGGAAAACTCATCGGCGCAACGGTAGAGAGCGAGCGAACGCTGTATTGAATTGCACCGCCCGTGTCCCTTGATGCGGCGACGCGCGCGGATATTCGGACGCTCGCGGTTGTGGTCAATGCGCGGTGCGATCGCTAGACTTCGCGCCCATGCGTATTCGGTTCGCGCGCTCGATTCCTTTCGTTTCGCTCCTCCTTCTTCACTGCGGAGATCATCCCCATCCCGGCGACGCGTCCGACGCGGCAGTCGACAGTGGCGTCGACGTCCCGGGCGTGGACATGGGGATCGATCGAGTGACCCCGCCCGACGACGTGCCGCAGGACACAGGCAACGACGCCGTCACACCGGTCGATGTGATCGTCGATGAAGACGCACCGGTCGATGCCCCGACGGGTCCGACGTTCTGCTCGATGGGCGGTGCCGCGGTGCCGGGTGCGATCGTTCCGAGCGGGTTCTGCCTGCATCAATTCGCCGGCCACGCGATGAGCAGCGACGCGAATCGCATCGTCGGTCCGCGCACGATGGCGTTTGCGTCGAACGGCGATCTCTTCGTCGCCGCGCCGGCCAGTGGTGCCCCGGGCGGTTCGGGCGGCGGCATGGGGGCGATCCTGCTGCTCACCGATGCGAATCACGACAACCAGGGCGAGTTGCACGTCTTCGCTTCGGGCATTCCCGACGTGCACGGACTCGCGGTCACCAACGACGCGATCTACTTCACCACCGCGAACGGCGTCTGGCGCACCGACTACGCGCCGGGCCAGCAAGCCGAGGTCACGACATCACGCACGCGCCTCGCGATGCTCGATTCGACGACGAGTTCGGTGCGATGGACCCATGGCCTGTTCCGTTCGGCTGGCGGGCATCTCTACGTCACCACCGGCGTGTACGGCTCGTCGTGTCCCGACCCGAACGTCGGCACGATCCACGAGGTCACCACGGGCGGACTGCGACTCGTCGCGCAAGGCTTCCGCAACCCGATGTACGGGCGATGTCACTTCCGCGACGAAGTGTGCGGCGTGAGCGAACTCGGCGACGACGGCGGTGGATCGTCGGGTGCGCGCGAGAAACTCCTGCTGCTCCACGATGCGACGAACTACGGGTATCCGTGCTGCGCGGGACCGAATCAACCGCTCTTCGGCGGCGCGGCGAGCTGTGCGTCGGTGACGGCGGAGGAAGCGCAGATGGCGCTCAACGACACGCCGTTCGGTCTCGACTGGGAGCAGGGGTCGTGGCCGTCGCCATATCGCCGCGGTGTGTTCGTCGCGAAGCACGGAAGCTTCTACGCGTCGTGGCACAACGTCGGAATCTGGTGGGCGCCGACGGACGTCGTCACGCACGCACCGACCGGGGCGTTCACATTGCTGGTCGACGGCTTCGGCATCACGACGCCGCAATTGCGACGCCCGGCCGACGTCGCGTTCGCGCCCGATGGGCGAATGTTCTTCGTCGATGACATCGGCGGCGGCGTGTACTGGCTCGCGCCCGACACGCTGCGGAGTCGCTGATGCGCCGAACTTTCCCCGCACTCGCGCTCGTTGCGCTCGTTGCGCTCGCAGGCTGCCCGGCGCCCGCACCGAGCCCGCTCGACTACGACGTCACTGTCGTCGACAACGGCCCGCTCGAGCCGATGGGGCGGACGTTCTGCTCGACGCCGGGTGCCGATGCGGCTGGCGCGCAGATTCCGCGCGGCTTCTGCATGCGCCAGTTCGCGGTGATCCGCGAGGCGCGCGTGCTGACCTTCGCGCCGAACGGAGACTTGTTCGTGGCATCACCGAGTGTGTCTGCGCCGGGCGGCGCCGCGGGCGGTGAGGGGCGCATCGTGGTGTTGAGCGATGACGATCACGACGGCGTCGCCGAGCGAAGCAATTTCCTCGACGGCGTTTCCGACGTGCACGGACTCGCGTTCGCGCGTGGGTCGCTCTACTTCACCACCAGCAATGCCGTGATGCGTGTGCCGTACGCCGCCGGGCAGCGCACTTCGGGCGTAGCACCGGAGACGGTCGCGCCGTACGAGACGGTGAGCGACCAACGTTGGACGCATGGTCTCGCGGCATCGCCGGGCGGTGCGCTGTACACCTCGCAAGGTGTTCACAGCGCGCGCACGTGCCCGGACAACGCCCGCGCGGGGAGCGTGACGTCGGTCGGCGACACGTCGCTCGATCTCGTCGCCGCAGGCCTTCGCAATCCGATGTACCTGCGCTGCCATCCTACCGACGACGTCTGCATGGCCGCCGAACTGGGCGACGACGGCGGCCGTCAGTGGAACGCGGTCGAGCGAATGATCGCCCTGCGTTCCGGATCGCAATTCGGCTTTCCGTGTTGCGCGACGGTCGGGCAGACCACGGGCTTGAACGACGGGCACTTCAACTGCTCGGGCATCTCGCGCGAAGACGCGACGTTCCCGCTCAACGACACGCCCTTCGGACTCGACTGGGAGCGCGGTCGCTGGCCGCTGCCGTTCCGCGACGGCATCTTCGTCGCGCTGCACGGCAGCTTCTATTCGCAGCCCGCGTGGGCTGGCGCGCGCGTCGTCTTCGCGCCGACCGATCCCGTGACGCATGCGCCGAACGGACCGTTCCTGGATTTCATCCGCGGCTTCGCACCGGGCGGATCGAATCTCGATCGACCGGCCGACATCGCGTTCTCGCCCGACGGACGGCTCTTCGTCTCCGATGACATGTCGGGGGCCATCTGGTGGCTCGCGCCCGAATCACTCCACGCTTCGTGGATGTAACTCAGCAAGGATCTCCCTCGATGCATCACGTTTCCACGTCGCCGCGCGCGACGACGACCGCTGCTCGTTCGCCCCGTGTGGGCATGGCCCTCGCGACGATCGCGTGCTTCACGTTCGCTACGACGGCGACGCAGGCCTGCAATCGCACGCCGAGCGAACCTGCTCGCACGGGCACCAATGCACCTGCGCACAGCGCTCCCGCGAACGAGCCGAATCCGGCGTCCGCGGCGAACGATCCGCACGCCGGTTTCCTTCCGCCCGGTCATCCCACGATGCCCGGTGGCGGTGGCGCCGGCGGCGGAATGATGGGGATGCATGCGCCCGAACCGCGCGCCGACGATCTCGCGTGGGACGACCCGGCGGGATGGCAGCGGGTGCAGCCGTCGTCGATGATGCGACGCGCGCAATACAGCATCCCTGCGGTGGCCGGCGAGACGGGGAACGCCGAACTCACGGTGATCACGTTCGGGCCGGGGCAGGGCGGCGACAACGATTCGAACATCGAGCGCTGGTACGGGCAGGTCGTTCAAGCCGACGGACGCGCGACGCGCGATGTGGCGACGCGGCGGACGTTCACCGTCGGCGCGATGAACGTGACCGAAGTCGAAGCCGCCGGACGCATCGGTGGTGCGGGTGGGATGCAGATGCCGGGCATGGCAGCGGCGCCGTCGTTCGAGCACGGGCGCCTGCTCGCGGCGATCGTGGAAACGCCGAACGGTCCATGGTTCTTCAAGATGACCGGGCCGGACCAGACGGTGGCGGGCGCGCGCGGTGCGTTCGAGACGATGCTGCGGTCGTTGCACGCCGGCGCGCGGTAAAGGGCAGCGCCCCGACGGACTTGCGACCGGGCTTGTAAGAGGGCTTTGCAAATGGGCTGTGGCGGCGCGTCGTGACGCGCCCGAGTCACTCCGATGTAGATGGCCATCGCGCCGGCACGTCGCGACGTACCACTACAGATCAAGGACCCGTGCGCCCGTCAGTCGCGCACGGTGTAGCGCAGCGAATAGTTCATTCCGGATCCGCCCACGCGCTCGTCGACGAAGACCGCGTTGAGACCGCGCGGCACCGCCGTGCTGATGCGTGACCCGTATTGCGCGGTGTCGTAGGTGGTCGTCGGCGTCGAGCCGATGTAGCCGCGGCAATCGGCAGCGCCGCCGTCGTCGTTGCACGTCACCTCGAGGCCGGTCTGCGCGCTGCGGATGTACATCGACGGATCCCAGATCGGCGTCGATGTCGCGTTCACGCGGCGCTGCCAGTTGCCGCCGTCGCTGTTGCAGAGACTGAAGAACTGCGTGCTCACGCCGCACGTCGTGAACCAGCGCGTGTCTTCGCCCGAGGCCGTTCCGCCGCAGATTCCGGTCTGCGCGCTCGTTCCGACGAGCACGGTGGCAGTCGTCGTGTCGCCGGTGAAACGCGTCGAGTAGAAGAACGAACCGATCGTCGTCGGCAGCACCTGAAGGTGGAGCGTGAACGCCGAACTCGTGCAGCTCGAGATCGCCACGTAGTACTGCCCGGGATTGAGATACGCCCAGGTGCGTGACTCCTGGGTCGAGCCCCATCCGCCGCCCACCGGGCAGCCCGAGTCGTCGTTGCACACGCCCGCGTTCGGCTGTCCGTTCCCGGCCTGTGCAGGAATCGCCGCGCCCGCGGAATCCGCGATGAGCATCGCCGTGTTCGCAGCGGAGCCCGCGGTGTCGAGATACACGACCGAGGTCGCCGCGATCGTGAACGTGTACCAGACGTCGCCGCCCGAGGTGCACGCGCACGGCACGGCCGGTCCGTCGTGCGTCGCGAATCGCGTCGTGCCCATCACGCTCGTCTCGCCCGCGCCGACCGCAAGGTTCACAGCACTCGCGCGCACGTCGTTCGCCGGTGCGCATCCGTTGTCCTGCACGCCGTTGCAATCATCGTCGACACCGTTGCCGCACACTTCGGCGACCGGCACGACCTGCCCGCCGCATGCGCCGAACGCACCGCCGCTGCATGTCTGCGTGCCCGCGCGACACGCACCGACGCCCGCCGTTCCCGCGGGGCCCGTGTAGCAGGACTGCGTGACGCCGTTGTCGATGAAGCCGTCGCAGTTGTCGTCGATCCCGTTGCACGTCTCGGCGCTGCCGGCGAGCGGCGTGCACGACTGGGTCGCACCGCCCACGCAGTTCTGCACCGTGCGCTGGCAGGCGCCCGTTCCGCACGTCGTGCTGCCGAGGCCGTTGTCGACCATCCCGTTGCAGTCGTCGTCGAGGCCGTTGCAGGCCTCCGTCGCGGGGACCACTTGCCCGGCGCACGAGCTGTACGAACCTGCATTGCACGTCTGCGTGCCCGCGCGGCAAACACCCACGCCCTGCGTGCCGGCCGCGCCCGTGTAACACGATTGCGTGAGCGTCTCGTCGACCATCCCGTCGCAGTCGTCGTCGACGTTGTTGCA
Organism: uncultured Myxococcales bacterium; assembly: GCA_966212315.1. Taxonomy (GTDB): domain Bacteria; phylum Myxococcota_A; class Polyangia; order Polyangiales; genus CBIHQZ01. Next base: position 341 of record CBIHQZ010000471.1, on the reverse strand, counting down.
CGCCTCGGTCGCGGGGACGACCTGCCCCGCGCACGTCGCGGAGAAGGTCCCCGCCGTGCAGGTCTGCGTTCCCGCGCGGCATGCGCCGACGCCCGATGTGCCCGCAGCGCCGGTGTAGCAAGAGCGCGTCACGCTCTCGTCGACGCTGCCGTTGCAGTTGTCATCGACGTTGTTGCAGGTCTCCGTCGCGGGGACGACCTGCCCCGCGCACGTCCCGAACGCGCCCGCCGTGCAGGTCTGCGTGCCGGTGCGGCACGGGCCGACGCCGCTGGTCCCCGCGGGTCCCGAGTAACACGACTGCGTGATCGTCTCGTCGGTCATGCCGTCGCAGTCGTCGTCGA
>CBIHQZ010000470.1:0-5811 GCA_966212315.1 uncultured Myxococcales bacterium | reverse complement strand
GAGTTCTTCGTGTCGAAGCGTGAGCTGCTCGATGTGCTCGATGACGTCCCCGCGTCGCGCCGCCATCACTTCGCACCGCTCGGGCTCGACGAGGCACTCGCGGCATCGATCCCGCCGCCCGCGTGGAGTGCCACCTCGTCGTCGCCGTCCACCGGCGCGACTGCATCGTCGCCGCCCGCCCTTGCGACCGCGTCGTCACCGCCCGCGAGCGCGACGGCTTCGGCGCCTCCGACCCAATCGCGACCGATGCTGATCCCCGTCGAGGAGCGTCCGCTTCGTAGCGATGACGCGGCGGAACTCGAGTTCACGCGCGTCGAGATTCCTGTCGAAGAAGAAGAGGAAGTGACGGTTGAGTTCTCCGTCAGCGGGATCGACGTGCTGCCGTTCCTCCCGCCGGTCGAAGAACCCGCCGCGCCCGTCTCCGAACCGCGACTCGCCGCCCCTGCGGTGCCTGCGCCGCCCGTCGGGAAACCGTCATCCCCCGCCATCCCGCGTCCGTCGATTCCGCCTGGACCGCCACGGCCGCGCGCGAAGGGCTGAGTCACCCTCCCGCAAACCGCACTCGCGCGCCGGGCCAACGGGCCGCCGCTTCCATCGAGCAACCCTGCCTTCGCAGGGACTATCCGCTTACGAGTGTCTTGCGCGCGTTCCCAGCGAGTAGGCGCGTTCCTCAGACCCCACGTAGGGGTCGCTCGATCTCAGCCTGGGCCCGTTGGCCCCAGGCCTGAACGCGCGCGTCACCGCGCGTGACATCCGACGCCCGGCTCGAAGCACTGGTTGCCCGCGCAGTTGCAGGTCATCACGTCGTGACTGCTGGTGGGCGAGCAACTGCATCCGCCGATCGCGCACGTGTTCGGAAAGTCACCCGTCGCCGCACAACAACGCGCCGTATCGAGCGTGCCGCCGGTCGCGACGCAGAGCACCGCGGCGGATCCATCGAGCGCCGCGTCGACCCGTGAGACATCGGTCACCGCATCGAGCGCAGCCGCATCGCTGCCTTCGTCCGGCGCAATGGCGTCGAGCGCGGCATCTTCCGCACTCGCGTCGTCCCCGTCCGCCGACACGGCGTCCATCGCGTCGGTCGCATCGGTCACGCTGCCATCGCGGACATCGGAGATCGACGTGTCGCCGAGCGCATCGCTCCCCGCGTCGTCCTGCGCGTGACCGCCACATGCCGCGAGCCCGAAGACCAGAACCACGGAGAACGACTTGAGCATGGCGCGCATTTCAGGCGCCTGCTCCGCGGGACGCAAGTCGAATGCACATGCGTTCGCATGGCGCGCGACATCGCCGTTCGCGACGCGCACGCCGGCGGCGGCTACGATGCGCGCATGAGCAACAGCGGCATCGATGCCTTGGTGGAAGCACGAATCCGCGAAGCCATCGCGAACGGCGCGTTCGAGAATCTCCCCGGCGAAGGCAAGCCCCTCGTGCTCGACGACCTTCCCGGCCTCACGCCCGAAGAGCGCACCGAGGCGTTGGTCCTGCGCGCGTGCGGCGAGGTCTCGGAGGAGGTCACGCTGCTGCGCGAGATTCGCGCCGATCGCGATCGCATCGAGGCGAGTCACGACGAATCCGAGAAGGAGCGCCTGCGCGCGGACGCGCGTGTGAAAGCCGACCGCGTGGGCAAGCTCTTCGACGAGCGACGCAAGGCCGCGATCGACGCGCGCCGCGAGGAAGCGCGAAATCGGCGTTGATCCCGTGCGACCGCACCGCGCTGTTTCCGGACGCGGACGCAGCACGCGGTTCGGGCTTCGATTCGTGCCCGCGCTCGCGGCGCGCGCATTCGTGACCGAGGGTGAGGTCGAACCGCGCCCCTTACGCGAGCGCGAGCACTTCGATCTCGACCATCGCATCCCGCGGCAGTCGCGCGACTTCGATCGTGCTGCGCGCAGGCGGATCCTTCGGGAAGAATCGCGAGTAGACCTCGTTCACGACCCCGAAATCGCCCAGGCTCTTCAAGAAGATCGTCACCTTCACGACCTTGCCGAGCGACGACCCCGCGGCCTCGAGCACCGCCACCACGTTCGCCATCACGCGTTCGGTCTGTTCACGCGCGTCGCTCCCGACGATCTGCCCCGTCGACGGGTCGATCGGAATCTGCCCACTGCAGAACACGAACCCGTTGGCGACGATGGCCTGCGAGTACGGGCCGATGGCGGCAGGTGCGGACGATGTGGAAATGATCCGGCGCGGGTCGCTCATGCGTCGCTGCTACGACGATGGCGCGCGACGCGCAAATACCCGGCAACGAGCAGCCTGAACCGGGTGAAACCCCGCCAACGCCTCCGACGCTTCGCCTGCACGAAGCTCGCACCTACAGTGGGTCACCGAGAACCTCGCGAAGGCGAGGTTTCGGAGGCGTAGCCCGCAGCTTCTTCAGCTGCCGGCTGCTCCCCACAAAAAACCGAGGCGCCCACCCCGAAGGATGGACGCCTCGATTCGAGTCACTGGGTCGCGAGTGCGATCAGCGCGCCGCGATCGGCACCGCGGTGCAGCTCGACGCGCCGGTCACTGCCGGGGCGTCGGTGCACACGAGGACTTCCTTGGTCACTGCCGGACGGCCCGCGTTGCCGACCGCCACTGCCGTGACGACCGAGCGGTCTTCCGGCGTGATGGTGACGACACCGGCAACCGCGCCCGAGCACGCGGTCGCGGCATGCGCGCGAACCTGGATGCGCACGGCCGAGCCCGCCGGGACGTCGGCATACTGACCCGAGCCGCTGGCCGGGGTCGCGAACGCGCCGTACGCGACGTTGGTGAACACCGGCGTTCCTGCCGCGCGCGCAGTGGCGCCCGGGAGGCAGAGGTCGACTGCCGCTACGCCGTTGAGCGCGTGGAAGAAGCGAAGCGCTGCGTGACCGGCTTCCGGACGCGCGCCGTTGTCTTCCGCGAACGAGATGGCCAGCGCGTTGTGCGCCGATGCAAGGCCGTGCGCGATCGCGGTGTAGTAGTGATCGCCTTCGAGCGCCGGGGTCTGCGCCGAGATCGCGGGGGCCGAATCCGCCGCGGCCGCTGCCGGACGAACTGCGACCGCATGCTGACCCGCGGGGGCGTCGGCGTAACCCGCCGCGGCCTTGTACGCGAGGCTCGGAATCGCCGGGGTGGCGCCGGTGTCCATGTAGACCGCAACCGTCGCTGCCGCTGCTTCGGGCGACGCGTGGATCACGCGAACGTGCGCTGCTGCGGGCGGAGGCGGCGATGCCGTCGGGCCCGAGCTTGCCGTCATTCCACCGGCCGGCGCTTCGCTGCCGCTGCCGCCAGTTCCCGCCGTCGACGTTCCCGTACCGCCGCCCGCGCCGGTGCCTTCACCGGTCGAAGAACCACCGCCACCGCATGCCGCCGACAGTGCGGCGACGAAAACAACCAGGCTACGAATGTTGCGCGACATGACACTCCTTCGTCCCCGGCTCGATCGCGGGGGACCTACGCCTTCATCGGGGATAACGCCCCGAAAGGCGCGCGGAGTATATGCAGCTCGACCTTACTTACAACCCCCGCTCGGGCATTCGGCTCAGGTCGCGAACGCAGCGTGTTTTCGCGGAATCTGCCTTTCCACGAACGAACGGTTCTGGGCGTCGTAGATCCGCGCATGCACGGTCTCGAGACCGTTCGCGCTGACGTCGTACACGTTGTAGCCCGCCACGCGATCGGGCGAGCGATGGAGCAGCGACGCGCTCGTGGCGCCGAAGTGATGCAACGTCGATCCGTCGCGCGAGAGCACGCGGTAGGCGCGGTCGTGCAAGTGCCCGTGCAGAACGATCGCATTGCGGTTGCGATGCATGATCGTGCGGATCGCCGACGCCTCGGTGAGCCCGTGCGTCCAGGTGGCGACGTACCCGGGCGGATTCACGAGCGGGTGATGCATGAGCAACACGGGCGTGCGCTTCACGACTTCCGGATGCTGGAGAATCGCGGTCAGCGCATCGAGTTGCTGCTTCCCCGCGCGCCCCGAGGCGAACAAGGGAAGCCGCGCCACCGCAGTGGAGAGCCCGATGATCGCGGCGTCGCCGCGCAGACGAACGAACGGAAACGGACCCGACGGATGCGCCGAGTCGCTCACCGGCAAGTCCGAGCTGATGTTCGCGCCGAAGTACTGCGCGAAGCGTCGCGAGCGCTCCGAGCCGCGGGTGTACACGTCGTGGTTGCCCGGAATGATGCTCACGTGCTCGGGCGCAAGACCGAGACGCGCGAAGACTTCTCGCGCGAGTTCGAACTCGGGCTCGAGCGCGAGGTTCGTGATGTCACCCGTGATCACCACGTGATCGATCTTCTGCGCGCGGATGTCGTCCATCATCGACTCGACGACCTGGCGTTTGTGCACCGAGCCGCGATGCAGCTTGATGTTCACCCACCCCGTGAATCGCTTGTTCAAGAGCAGTCGAGCGTTGTCGATGCCGGTGAGGTCGAGGATGTGGGGGTCGGAGAGATGGGCGATCCGCATGGTGAGGTGAACGGCATGATAGCGCCGCAAATGAACCCGCGCGCTTATTCGCTCGGCCGTAACCCGGCAGCTGAAGCTGCGGGCAACGCATCCGAACCTCGCCTTCAGCGAGTCTCGGTGATTCGCCGTCGATGCGAGCTTCGCGAAGGCGAAGCTTCGGTCGCGTTGCCGCGGGTTTACCCGCCGGGAAGGTTGACACTCGCGTCGCGTGCCCGTTAGACCGGCTCGACCCGTTCAATCGGAAGAGAGCGTGCGATGAACAAGGTATTCGCGAGCGCCGACGAGGCGTGCGCAGACATCCCGGACGGCGCGAAGATCGTCGCCGGCGGATTCGGACTCTGCGGAATCCCCGAGAACTGCATCGCCGCGATCCGCAAGAAGGGCCAGAAAGACCTCTGGTTCGTCAGCAACAACTGCGGCGTCGACGACTGGGGGCTCGGGATCCTGCTCGGCAACAAGCAGATCCGGAAGATGACCTCGAGCTACGTCGGCGAGAACAAGGAGTTCGAGCGGCAGTTTCTCACCGGCGAACTCGAGGTCGAACTCGTGCCGCAGGGAACACTCGCGGAACGTCTGCGCGCAGGCGGCGCGGGCATCCCGGCTTTCTACACACCGGCCGGTGTGGGCACGCAGATCGCCGATGGCGGCCTGCCGATGCGCTACGGCCCGGGCGGCGTGATCGTGAAGGCGAGCGATCGCAAGGAGACCCGCATCTTCGATCAGCGCGAGTACGTGCTCGAGCTGGCGATCACCGGCGACTACTCGATCATCAAGGCGTGGAAGGGCGACCGTCACGGCAACCTCGTGTTCCGCGAGAGTTCGCGCAACTTCAATCCGATGTGCGCGTCGGCCGGCAAGATCACCATCGCCGAAGTCGAAGAGATCGTGGAGCCGGGCGTGCTCGATCCCGACGGCGTTCATACGCCGGGAATCTTCGTGCAGCGCGTGTTCAAGGGCGTGGGCTACCAGAAGCGGATCGAACGCCGCACGGTGCGGAAGGGATGAGCGCGATGCTGACGCGAGAACAGATTGCGATGCGGGTCGCGAACGAGCTTCGTGACGGCTTCTACGTGAACCTCGGAATCGGGATGCCGACGCTCGTGCCGAACTACGTGGCGAAGGGCGTCGAGGTCGTGCTGCAGAGCGAGAACGGCGTGCTCGGCGTGGGGCCGTATCCCATCGAGGTCAAAGAAGACGCGGACCTCATCAACGCCGGCAAAGAGACGATCACGGTGAATCCGGGCGCGAGCTTCTTCTCGTCGGCGGATTCGTTCTCGATGATCCGCGGCGGCCACATCGACCTCGCGATCCTCGGCGCAATGCAGGTGAGCGAGGCGGGCGATCTCGCGAACTGGATGATCCCCGGC
>CBIHQZ010000469.1:0-5816 GCA_966212315.1 uncultured Myxococcales bacterium | reverse complement strand
TGGATTCGGGCTCTCGGACAAGCCGCGCACCTACAGCTACTCGCTCGTCGATCAGGCCGACGTCGTGCTCGATCTTCTCGCGGCTCTCGACGTGCGCGCCCTCGATCTGGTCGCACACGACATGGGTACGAGCGTCGCGTGCGAACTCATCGCGCGGCGCGAAGAAGCTCGCCTCGGCGTCGCACTGCGATCGCTCACGCTCACCAATGGAAGTGTCTTCGTCGAGATGGCGCAGCTCACGCCGTCGCAGAAGATCCTGCGGCGACCGATCGTCGGAGCACTCTTCGCGCGCCTCGCGAATCGACCGATGTTCATGGCGCAGTTTCGACGTTTGTTCGGACGCGCGGATGCAGTCGACGACCATGAACTCGATGCGATCTGGTCGCTCTTGAAATATCGCGACGGCACGGTGCGACTCGCGCAGAGCATCGGGTACATCGCCGAGCGATATCGCCGCGCGCCCCGCTGGCTCCCGCCGTTGCATCGACTCACCGACGTGCCGACCGCGGTGCTCTGGGGTCGCAAGGATCCGGTCGCGGTCGCGGCCATCGCGGAGCGTCTCGCCGCCACGATTCCGGGCGCGCATCTGGAATGGTTCGACAGGCTCGGTCACTACCCGATGCTCGAAGATCCACGGGCGTTCGGCGACGCGTTGCTGCGCTTCCTCGAAGGAAGGCCTGACGCGGTGAGTTGATGGCTCCCTCTTCGACCGACAGCATCGCGCGTGCGTGCGCTTCGTGAGGCTGTCGGCCGGGGAGGGGCGAGTGGACGCAGCGGACGCAGTAATGGGGAGGGGTCTGCGTGAAATAGCTACGCCGGCGGTCGCACCGTCAGCCTCGGAACGCGCGGCAGCGCGATGGAGAACAGGGTCGGCCACTCGGGCGTGTCGGTGACCCGGATATCTCCGCCGTGCGCCGCCACGACCTGATGACAGAAGTTCAATCCGAGCCCCGCGTTCAACAATCCCGCGCCCTGCCCGCGAAAGAACTTCTCGAAGATCTTCCCGCGGATCTCGCTCGGAATCGGCGCGCCGGTGTTCGCGACGCCCATCTCGATCGGATCACCGCGATGGCAGATGAATCCCACGGATCCGCCGCGCGGCGTGTAGCGAAGCGCATTGTCCGCGAGGTTCTCGAGAACGCGGCGCAAGAGGGCGCGATCGCCGTTCACCTCGGTGCCCTTCTCTGCCGCGAGTTGCACCGAGATCCCTCGCGACTCGGCGTTGCGCACCTGCGTTCGATAGACCTCGTCGAGCAGCTCCGCGACGTCGATCCGCTCGATGCGCAACGACACCTGTGACTGCTCGAGACTCGCGATGGTCAGCATGTCCTGAACCATCGCCGTGATGCGTGCGTTGGCATCGCGCGCATCACGCACGGCAGCCTGGACCTCGTGGTCGGATTCGGCCACCGACTCGGCGATGTAATCGAGATTCGCGCTCACGACGGCGATCGGATTCTTCAGATCGTGCACAAGGAATTGCGTGAGTTCCTGTCGTTCACGCTCGAGTCGTTCGAGCGCCGCGTGACGCGAGCGCAGCTCGTCTTGCGCGTGTTTCAACTTCAACAGCCCGCTCACTCGCGCGACCAGAACCGCATCGTCGATGGGCTTCTCGAGAAACTCATCGGCCCCCGCGTTCAACCCGCGCAGCCGGATCTCGCGATCGGCGTGCGCAGTGACGATGACGACCGGAACGTGCGCGCCTTGCTCGCGCGCGCGAAGAATTCGCAGGACACCGAGTCCGTCGAGCCCTGGCATCTCGACGTCGAGCAGCACCAGATCGATTCCACCCTGCTCGAGCAACGCGAGTGCGGTGCCGCCACTCGTCGCCTGCAGCGTGTCGTAACCGAAGGGCTCGAGTATCGCGGTGAGCAACCGGAGATTCGCAGGGTGGTCGTCGACCAGGAGAATCCGCGATGCGGTCATCGCGAACCCTCGATTCGCGCCGCCTGGACGTTCGACGCGAAGCGGTGCGGGTCCCGTCTCGAACAAGTCATCGGTCCGTCAGATTGCACCTCGCTCGCGGCCACTGCTACCGCGAAAAACGAAACGGTACGGAGACATGATTGCGGTCCGTCGTCGCGCACGCATTGCAGCCTCGGCGAGATCCGAGCGAACGCGTGGCACGGCCACTCGGAAGCACGATGCAACGCTGCGTCGAACGATCGTTGACCGCGCGAGAATGCTTGCGATGGGTACGCTCGCGGTTCTCTCGTCACTCGCCTCGATCGTGCGGCGCCCCCGAAGTTCACTTGCATGACGCTCAATCCTGCGACGAAGAATCGTGCCGCCGCGCGAGCGCGTGAACTGCGTGCGCGACCGACGATGACGCGCGCTCGGTCTGCGCTGCAATGGCGACGCCCGAAGCGGGCCGCGCCGCGAATGCGGGCGTTCCGCGCTGAGAGTCGGCGTCAGTACTGACCGACCATCCGGATCACGTGATTGCCGCCCGTGAACGTGAACCGGCACGCATTGAACGACGGCGCGGAGAGCACAGGCCGGGCGTTGTTCGAGAAGCCGTACCCCTCGGTCGGGATGCCGATGAAGTTCGTGTCGACGTGACCGTTGTCGTTCTCGTCGTGCGCGATCGCGATCGCGTACACCTGCCCCGGTCGCACGTTCGAGAAAGTACAGGTTGCCTGACGATTCGCGATCGGCTGCCGGCACACCATCATCCCGCCGCCGGCGCGAGGCCATCGACCCGGCCCGTCGTACAGACTCATGCGCACGTAGCCGGTGTTGTTCCGAAGCCCCGTCACGGTGGCCGTGATGACGTTCGGCGGCGCGGTGTCGGGCGGCTGCGACGTCTGCGCGGAAACCGAGCGCGACTCGACCATCGCTCCCGTCGCGATCGTGACGCAGACGAGCACTGCGCGGCGCGAACGCTTCCTGTCGTGATGCAAAGCCCGACGGTCGAAACCCATGCTTCGCGAGAATGCGCCGTTCACGGCCACATTGCCGCTCGAATGCGTCGCCGAGCCGTACGCCGAGTTGCGACGCATGAAGTCATTTCGCGCGGATACGACGTGACCCGTGACCGAATCGTGACATTCATGCGCGTCGAACGGTGACAGCGGTTTGTCATACCCACACACCATGACGACGTCCGCCCGAACCGGCCGAGATCTCATCGATGCGAGTCGACCCTTCGCCCGTGAGCAGAAGAGCCGAAGCTGGTTCCACGTGCTCACCACATTCGCGGCGCTCGCCGCAGCGATCACGCTGGCAGCGGCGTCACCGTGGTTGCCGCTTCGCATCGCGGGCTCGCTACTGGAAGCTCTGATCTTCCTGCGCGCATTCATCCTCTATCACGACCATCTGCACGGCGCGTTGCTCCGCGATTCGAAGATCGCGCGTGCGATCTTCAGCGTGCAGGGCGTGTTGATGCTGAACCCGCCGCGCGTCTGGGCCGACACCCACAACTTCCATCACGCGAACACCGCCCGACTCGCGGCGCCCGCGACCGGCACGTTCGTGCTCTGGACCGTCGAGAAGTGGAACAAGGCCTCGTGGCTGCAGCGTCTCGCGTACCGCGCGGAACGCAATCCGATCACGATGGCGTTCGCACACGTGACGGTCTTCTTCATGGGCATGTGCGTGCTGCCGTTCGTGAACAACCCGAAGCGCTATGCGTCGTCGGGTTTCGCGGCCGTGCTCCACATCGCGCTCTCGATCGCGATCTTCCACTTCTTCGGCGCGAGTGTGTTTCTGAGCGCGTGGCTCCTGCCGTTCTTCGTGTCGTGCCTGCTCGGTGCGTACATGTTCTACGCGCAGCACAACGCACCGGGGATCACCGTGCGCGGCGACGACGACTGGACGCACGCGGAAGGCGCGGTCGAAGGTTCGACCTTCATGAAGACCGGCCCGATCATGCAGTGGTTCACCGGCAACATCGGCTTCCACCACATCCATCATCTCAATGCGCGCATCCCGTTCTATCGCCTCCCGGAAGCGATGCGCGCCGTCCCCGAACTGCAGAACCCTGTCGTCACTTCGCTGTCGCCGCGCGCGATCTTCGACTGCCTCCGCGTCGACCTGTGGGATCCGACGCGTGGCCGGTTGGTGAGCTTCGGTGAAGCCGCAGCGGCGCCGGCGCCACACGTCCCTGCCCGCCCGCTCGCGGCGTAGCTCGCGCTACCGCTTCTTCTTCCCCGTCGGTGGCTTCTTCACCACCCGCAATCGCGCCGGCTTCTCGATCTTGTCGAGCGTGCGCACCGAGAACGGCGTGTCGGCACTCGACGAGTCCTCGGGCTTCCAGGGCTTCACCGGCTTGGTCGGATCGATGCGCAGATAACCCGCTTCGAGCAGGTGGAACAGTTCGTCCACGACCTTCTCGCGCGAGCGCGGTTTCGCACCGCTGGTCATCTCGAGCAGCACTTCCTTGAGCGCGCCGATGGAGAAGGTCGCGAAGAGCCCGGCGTCGCCGTCGGACACGATCCCCAGTTTCTGACCGTCCTCGAGGCTCTCGCGCAGCAGGATCTTCACGCCGTCGTAGAACGACTGGATCTTGGCGCTGAAGTCCGAGTCGAGACCGGCCGCGTGTGACATGAGGATCTGCGTGGTCTCGGGGTCGTCGAGGAGCACCGCGAGGATCGCGCGAATGTTGTGGCGGACCTGGCGCGAGACGTCGGCTTCGGTGTCGACGCGAAGGATCGCCCCCCCGAGGCGCGTGAACAGCGTGTCGACGAGTTCGACGAAGATCGAGCGCTTGTCACGGAAGTACAGATAGAACGTGCCCTTCGCGACCTTCGCGGCGGCGACGATGTCGTCGACTTTCGTGTCGTGATACCCGCGCGTCGCGAAGCACTGGCGCGCTGCGCGAAGGATGTCGAGCCGGCGCTCGGTCTTGTCCATGTGCGCGGGGACTGTATCACCGTGAGGCGCCGTAACCCGCGGCACATTTGTCATAGCAGCGCGGCCTTCCACGCGTCGCATCGGCGATGACATCATCGCGCGCATGAAGTCTTTTCACCGTTACTCGTTCCTCTTTGCGCTCTCTCTCTCGGCCGCCGCGTGCGGAGGCACCACCAGCAGCGGCGATGCCGGCACCGACGTCGTGGGCGACACCTCGACCACCGACGTGATCACGCCGACCGACGTGCCGACCAGCGACGTGCCAGCCTCCGATGTGCCGACCACGACCGACACTGCGCCCGTGGATGCAGCCGAGGACGTCGTCGCGCCGAGCGACGCGGGCTGCTCGTTCAGCGGCACGTACACCTACGGCAACTCGGGCGGACACACGCCCGTCAGCGAGACTTCGTCGATCGCCCCCGTCACGACGTGGACGCGTACGCGCACCATCGCGGGCGGCACCACGTTGATGTGCATGCAGTCCGTAGCGTGCGGCACGAGCGGCTTGCTCAGCGTGCAAGCGGTCGAAGCAGCGATCGCGAACGCAGACGTGCAAGCGGCGCTCAATGCGGGCACCAGCCCCGTCTTCGGTCTCGATTCGCGCCCGGTCGACGGCTCGGTGTGGATGTTCACCCGCACGAGCGACGGACACGACTTCGCGGTCGGCGGCGATTGCGGCGGCACGGCAGGTTGCACGCCCATCCCCGCGGGCATCGCGTCGCTCCGCACGATGATGCAGAACCTCGACTCGCAGGAACTCGCGATGTCGGGCTGCGAAGCGCTGCGCTGATCAGTTCGTCCTCGCCGCTGCATCCACCTCGAGTTCGCGCACCGTCTCCGCGAACCGCACTCGCAATTCGCCCATCTCTGCATCGATCTCCACCGCGCGTCGCATGATGCGATCGACGTCGCTCGCCGTGCGCGCGAGCCGAGCCACGAGTTGCACGCGCAGCTCGCCGGCG
>CBIHQZ010000468.1:0-5817 GCA_966212315.1 uncultured Myxococcales bacterium | reverse complement strand
TGCACGCGACGGACGCGTGAGCGCGTGGGTGGTCGATCTCGGCATCGCGCACATGACAGACGGTACGGTGCTCACCGAGTCCGGGATGATTCTCGGATCGCCCGCGTACATGGCGCCCGAGCAGGTGCGCGGCGAAGCCATCGATGCACGCGCGGATCTCTGGGCGCTGGGCGTAGTGCTCTACGAACTCCTCACCGGCGACACGCCCTTCGGCAGCACGAATGCGATCGCGGTGCTCGGCAAGGTCTTGCTCGAGCCGGTGTTGCCGTTGTCCATCGTGCGCCCCGATCTGCCGCCGCTGCTCGGGCAACTCGTGGAAAGGCTGCTCGAACGCGATCCGATGCATCGCATCGACGACGCGCGCGACGTCGTGCGCTCGCTCGACGCGGTCCTGGCGGACGAAACGCTGGCGCCACTCCTTGCGCAGATCCTTCCGCGCTCGCGTGGACAGGTCGCCAGCCAGCTGACCGAGCGCGTGCATGCTGGTGAGCGGCGCCTCGTTGCGTTGATCTTCTCGCGCACGCCCACGCCCGAAGAGCGAGACGGTCGCGCGGCGGGTGCGATCGAATCGTTCGGCGGTCGTGTCGAACGCCTGCAGGACGCGTGGCTGGGAGGCTTCGGTCTCGCGCGGGCACGTGGCGACGAACTGTTCGCGGCCGCTCGCGCTGCGCTCGCGTTGCAGAAGCTCGGTGCGCGCGTCGCACTGGTCTCCGGCTGGGCCGATGTGCGCGGCGGCGCGGTGCTGGCCGGGCAGCTCATCGAGGTCGGTGCGTCGATGCTCGAACGCGCGCGGCCGGGCGAAGTTCGCGTGCGCAGCGACGCGGCCACGCGGCTGGAGGGAGTCTTCGAATTCGAACGCGAGAACGAACACGAGCTGCGTCTCACGCGCGAACGTCGCGCCACGTCGTTGCGACCGCCCGGCGCGCCGATGCTGCTCCTCGGTCGCTCGGTGCCGGCCGTCGGACGCGACAAGGAACTGCGGCTGCTCGACGGAATATTCGCGGAGGCCGTGGAAGAACACGCATCGCGCGTTGCGCTGATTCTCGGTGAAGCGGGTCTCGGCAAGAGCCGAGTTCGCCACGAGTTCATCGAGCGCGTGCGTCAGGAGAGCCCGTCGTCGATGGTGCTCGTGCTCCGTGCCGATCCGATGATCGCCGACGTTCCGAACGCGGTGATCGTGAAGGGGCTGCGCGAGAACGCGGGGCTCGAAGAAGGCGAGGACGGCGCGGCGGCGCGACACAAGCTGCAGTGCTTCGCGGCACAGTGGGGAACCGACGACGCGGCCACGATCGCGTTCCTCGGTGAGTTCCTGCACGTGCGCTTCGACGAGACGCCGTCGGTGGTGTCCGCCGCGCGGCAGGATCCGGGATTGATGCGGCAGCGCGTACGCGAATCACTGGCGCGATTCTTCCGCACCGCGGGCACTCACGCGCCAGTGGTGCTCGCGGTCGAAGATCTCCACTGGGCGGACCGCGCGACGCTCGATCTGCTCGCGTATCTATACGAAGAGCTGCGCAACGATCCGTTCGTGATGCTCGCGTTCGCGCGCCCCGATCTCTTCCAGACGCATCCGTCGCTCTGGCAGGGAATGGCGCGCACCGAACTGCGGCTCTCGCCCCTGTCGCAGCGTGCGAGCGAGCAACTCGTCGCGTCGGTGCTCGAAGTGAGCGACGAGGAGCGCAAGAGCATCGCGGCCCGCGCGGGGGGCAATCCGCTGTGTCTCGAAGAACTCGTGCGCGCGCGTGCAGTCGGGATGCAGGAGCTTCCGCAGGCGGTGCACGCGGTGTTGCAGGCGCGTCTCGATGCATTGAGTCCCGATGCGCGTCGTCTCGCGCAAGCGGCGAGCATCTTCGGGCAGACGTTCTGGGCCGAGGGTGTTGCGGCGCTGCGAACGGTCGCCGACGTCGCTCCGGGGCTGGCGGAACTCGTGCGCGCCGAAGTCGCCGTGCCGCGGCATGCATCGCGGTTCGCACAGAGCACCGAGTTTCTCTTCCGTCACGCGCTCGTGCGCGATGCCGCTTACGCAATGTTGATCGACGGCGAGCGGCGCGAATTGCACGGACGCGCGGCGGCGTGGCTCGAACGAGTCGGTGAGATCGATCCCGCCGTCGTGGGTCAACACTTCGAGAGCGGCGGACGTCCCGCACTCGCCGTCGCGCACTTCGTGAAGGCCGCGGCGACGGCGCTGGCGGAGAGCGCATTCGAAGAGGCCGAACGATACGCATCGCGCGCGCTCACCGCGGAGCCCGAACCCGCGGCTGCCATCGAAGCATATCTACTGCGCGCCGAGGCACGTCGCGCGCTCGGTCGTTCGGACGCGATGCTCGATGATGCGCGGGCGGCACGGACACTCGCCGAGAGCGATCCCTCGATGCAGATCCGCGCGCTCTCGACGATGGCGGAAGCGCTGCACCTCGTCGGCGATCTCGAGGGCGCGGATGCAACGCTGCGCGCGGTGCTCGAAGAGAGTCACGCGTCGTTGCTCGCATCGCGGATTCAGGCGCTGCTCGAACTCGCGCTGGTCGATCTCGACGCAGGGCGCGGCTCCGAGGCGAACACACTCATCGACGAAGCGATCTCGTGGCTGCCCGAGAGCGGCGATGCCTTCGGCTCGGAACGCTTGCGCGCGCTCACCGCGCGTATCACCGCGCTCACCGCGGTGGCCGACTACACGGGTGCACTGGTCGCGGCGAAACAGGCGATCGATGCGGCGGTGAAAGCCGGTCATCGCACCCGCGTCGCAGAAGCGCGCACCGCGGCGGGGCGATTGTATGTGCTGCTCGGTCGCGCATCCGAGGTTCGCGGCGATCTCGAACGGGTGTGTGCCGAAGCGAGCGGACTGCGCGTGCCGCATCTCGAGGCCGTCGCGCAGACCGTGCTCGGAGCCGCGCTGGCAGCGACCGGCGATCTCGAGGGCGCGATCGCCGCGCAGACGCAGGCCATCGCGGTCGCGAAGCGAATCGGCGCGCAATACACGGTGTTGGTAGCGGAGACCTGGCGCGCAGTACACCAGCTCGACCGCGCGGCCGATGGTGACGCGTCGATCGTGTTGCATCGTGTCGGTGACCTGCTCGACCGCGCTTCCGCGAACGCGCCACTGCGCTGTGCGCTCGAGGCAGTGCACGCTCGCGCGCTGCGTGCGCACGGGCTCGGAGAGCGCGCGCTCGAAGCGGCGGAGCGGTCGATGGCTGCGCTGCGTGAACTCGGCCAGCTCGATGTGTTCGAAGAGTACGTGCGGCTGTCGCAGGCGCTGGCGCTCGATGCGGCGGGGAAATCGCGCGAGGCGGACACCGCGCTGCACCAGGCGCGCGAGCGATTGCAACGCAAGGCCGCGAAGCTCCCGGTGGCGGAGCGTGAGGCGTATCTCAGCGGTGTTCCGTCACATCGGATGGTGATGGAGCTGGCGAAGAGCCGCGTGGACAAGAAGTAGGTCGGGGAACCCGCGCTGGGTCGAGGTCCAGCGCCAGGGCCACGGCCACGGCCACGATAGGGGGAAGACGCGGCAGCTCATCGATTCGATGCGAAACCGTCGACCTTGTATCGGGCTCGCGCGCGCTGTAAACCACCCCCGCTTCGGCCTGTTTTCATGGCCCGAACGCACGAGAACACGACGCCCATGCACTCGCTCCGCACACTGCTCGACATCGTTCTTCACCTGAACAAGTACCTCGCCGACTTCACGCAGCAGTACGGCACGATGACGTACGTGATCCTGGCCGCGATCGTGTTCTGCGAGACCGGCCTGGTGGTGACGCCGTTCCTTCCGGGCGACTCGCTGCTCTTCGCAGCCGGCGCACTCTCGTCGATCGGCACGCTGAACGTGTTCGCGATGGGCGCGATCCTCACGATCGCGGCGATTCTCGGCGACACGGTGAACTATCACATCGGCAAGGCGATCGGCCCGCGCGTGATGAAGAGCGAGACGTCGAAGATCTTCAACAAGAAGCACATCGAGCGCACGCACAAGTTCTTCGAGAAGTACGGCGGCAAGACCATCATCCTCGCTCGCTTCGTGCCCATCGTCCGCACCTTCGCACCTTTCGTCGCGGGCGCCGGAGCGATGAGTTACTCGAAGTTCATCGCGTTCAACATCGGCGGGGCGTTCCTGTGGGTGTGGAGCATGCTCTTCGCGGGGTACTTCTTCGGGCAGATCAGCTTCATCCAGAAGCACTTCGAGCTGGTGGTCCTCGGCATCGTCGCGATCTCGCTGCTCCCCGCAGTGATCGAAGTGCTTCGTGCCCGACGCGAAAGCGCGGAGCCGAGCGCCGCGGCGAAGTCCTGAGCGATCGCTGAACGACCGAGACTCACGCGGCGGGTGACTCGTGCGACGCTCGTGGCGCCATGAGTTCCACGCGACGTCGATCGGTTCGTGTTCTCGGCGCGGTCGTCGCGCTCATCGTGCTGCTCGCCGGCGCGGCCGCATTCGCGCAGCGTTCGGGCGGTCGCTACGGCGGCTCGCGCGGATTCGGTTCGGGCTCGAGCGGCAGTTCGTATCGCTCCGGCGGTAGTTCGTACCGGTCGGGCGGCGGCTCGTCGTGGGGGAGCGGATCGAGCGGCTACCGATCGCCCTCGTCCAGCGGGGGCGGCGGTGGTTCGTACTACTATCCGTCGAGCAATTACTCCCCGAGCGCGGGTGGGGCCTGCGGATGCGCGGGGATCGCGATCGCGCTGGTCGTCGTGATCGCGATCTTGCTCATCGTGAAGAGTTCACGGAGCAATCTAAGTGACCAGCGTCCTGCGATGGCGCCGAGTGGCTTCCAGCCGGCGCTCGGTGCCGAGGTGCGGCGCATCTCGATCGCCTTCGACTGGACCGCGCGCGCGCAGATCCAGGCCGCGCTCGATCGATCCGCATCGTCGTTCGATATGAACTCGCCGTACGGCTTGTGGCAGGCGGCGAACGCGGCGAGCGAGCTGTTGAAGAACGCACTCGGTGCCGCGCGCTACGCATGCTTTCAGTCGTTCCCCGTGCCGCAAGCGGGCGGCGACGCGCAGTTCGCGCGTGTCACGGCGGATCTCCAGCGTCGCTACGGACAGGCCACAGTCGACAACGCGCGACGCGTGGTGCTCGCGAATCCCGTCACCGCGCACAGCGAGGAAGGGCAGGGGATGGTCGTCGTTTCGATCGTCGTCGGCGTGATGAATCTTCTGCCGCGACTGCCGCAGTGGCCCTCGCGCGCAACGCTGTGGGACGTGTTGAACGCGCTGATTCCGCAGGACGCAGACCGCCTCGTCGCGCTCGAAGTCGTGTGGTCACCATCGGTCGACTCGGATCGACTCTCGAGTGCGGAGTTGGAAGTGCTCTATCCCGACCTTGTTCGACTCGACGGCGATGCGGGCGTGGGGCGCGTGGTGTGCGAGCACTGCCGCTGCGTGTTCGCGCGCGAACTCGGCAAGTGCCCCGCCTGCGGAAGTCCGTCGGCGACGCCGGCGCCGGGGAGCAGCAGCGCGCAGCCGATGGCGAACGCCGGGACGACGATGCCGTGCAAGTGGTGCCGTCATCCGATGCCCGCGTACGAAGTGCAGTGTGCGAACTGCGGCGGGCGGACGGACCGGTAGCGATCTGTCAGCGGTCCTGTCACCCGCATGTCACCCGGCATGTCACCCGGCATGTCACCCGGCATGTCACCCGGCATGTCACCCGGCAGCTGAAGCTGCGGGCAACGATTCCCAAGCTTCACCTGCGTGAAGCTCGCGATTGCGGATTCCGCCGCCTCGACTCTCCCCCCGTGAGGCACGCGTTCTGCTTTTGCGTGCACCCCAGAGGGGGAACACATGACGATCCGCCAGGACGCATCATCGACGAGCGTCGCGCCGACT
>CBIHQZ010000467.1:0-5818 GCA_966212315.1 uncultured Myxococcales bacterium | reverse complement strand
CGGTTGCGAAAGAAGTCGACCGACTGCTCGACAGCGATACGCGCGTCGCGGGTGAGTCCATCGGTCAGCGCTTCGGCGGCGAAGCGCGCGAGGTCCGCGTCGCAGAAGTGCTCGACGCCCGCCCCCATCGCAGCGTGCGCGAAATCGCGGAAGTACATCGGGTCGTTGTGCGTCTCGAGATACTCGTGGAAGAGATAACTGTCGCCCACGTCGCGCAGTGCCATCGCCTCGTGCCGGATCGCGAGCGCGGTCGGTTCGTCGGTTCGCGAGATGCCTTCGATGAGCAACTCGACCGCCTTGCGAGCGGCAGCCACGCGGTCCACCGGCGACGCACCGGCGCGCTCGGTGTGGATCATCAAGAAGTCACGAAGTGACCGGCCGATGCTCCATCCGGGGAGTGTGTTGTAGCTGACGTACGCGACGCCGTTCGACGCGAGCACGCGCGCGCACAACGCGAGCAGCGCCTCGCGCACCGGTGGCGGCGTCCACGAATAGACCCCGTGGCAGATGACGTAATCGAACGATCCGGGCGCTGCGGCGAACGTCGTGAGCGACTCGGCTTCGAAGCGCACGTTGCCGATGGCGAGGCGTGTTGTCAGCGCGCGGGCCGACTCGATCTGACCCGCCGACAGATCGATCCCGACGAACGACGCATCGGGGAGATCGAGCGCCATCGGCACGAGGTTGGCGCCGTTCGCACATCCGATCTCGAGCACGCGCGCCGTTCGGAAGTCGGGTGCATCGTCGAGGCCGAAGAGCTTCGTCGTGCAGAACATCCGCTCCGGATGCGTGAGCGGAAACGAGAAGTCTTCGTACGGAAGCGCGTCGTACGTCGTGTCGCCCACGCCTCGGGCGTAGCGCGGATCGCATCTTGGCGACCAGTCCGAACGGCCGAGCCGGCAGCCCCGTCCGGAACGACGCTTGCTCCTCGTTGCTGACGGGTGACCACGATGCAAAACCGCACCAATCGACTCGTCCGCAGCGCCGCGCTCGGCGCCGGACTCATGCTCGTCATCGGATTCGCGGCCTCGGCTTGCGGTCCCTACGCGACGACGGGTGGCTACTACACGAGCACGACCGCGTACGCGCCCGCCTACGCATACGACCCGTACGGATACGGAACGTACGGAGCCTACGGATCGCCGTACTACGGCGGCGGGTACTATCGCCGCGGGTACGTCGGCGGTGGCCCGTACTACGGGCATCCGCATTATCAGGGCGGTGGATACGGGTATGGTGGCGGGCGTGCGGTAGCGCCCCCCGCGTACGTCGCGCCACGCGCCGGACTCGGCTTCGCGACGCCCGTTGCGCCTGCGCCCATGGCCCGCCCGCCGATGGCTGCGCCGGTCCACGTCGCGCCACCCGCGATCGGCGTACCGCATGGGATGGGGCCGTCGCCGAGCATCGCGCTACCGCCCGGATTCCACCGCTGACAACAGACCAGTCGCCGTAGACTCGCTCGGTGCTCGACGCTCGTTCGATCGCGTGCGCATTGCTGCTGTTCTCGACGCAGCTCGCGCAGACGCCTTCGCGCCGCGATCGCTCGGTCGCGTCGTGTATTGCCGTCGATTCGTTCGGCGCGCCGCGTGTCTCGGGCTCGATCGCGGATCCGGCGCTTACCGAGACGTCGGGTCTCGCCGCGAGCCGCGTGCATCGCGATGTCTATTACGCGCACAACGATTCGGGTGATCGCGCGCGGTTCTTCGCGATCGACGCGCGCGGCGCGCGGCGCGGTGAATTCGTTGTCGACGGCGTCGACGCAGTCGACTGGGAGGACGTCGCGGTCGGCCCGTGCGGCGGGGACCGCTCGTGCGTGTATCTCGCGGACATCGGTGACAACGGCGCGCGAAGAGCAGGCGTTGCGATCCATCGCGTCGTCGAGCCGAGCGTCTTGGCCGCAGGACCGAGCGTGCGCCACGTGAACGCGGAATCGCTTCGCTTCACGTATCCCGATGGTCCGCATGACGCCGAGGCCGTTGCCGTCGATCCGCGCACCGCGGCGATCTATGTGTTCACCAAGGCGCTCCGCCATACACGAGTGTATCGACTCGACGCGAGCGCCTGGTCGGGCGTGCACCCCGTCGCCACGTTCGTCCGCGATATCGATGTTCGCGGCGGCCTCGTACCGTTCGTGACCGCTGCCGACCTCCATCCGTGCGCGCCGCGCGTTCTGATTCGCACGTATTCGGCCGCGCTCGAGTTCCGTGCACCCGAGGGCGCCACCGTCGAAGATGCGCTCGCGACGCCGCCCCGCGAGGTGCCTTCCGCGGTGGAATTGCAGTCGGAAGCGATCGCATACCGTGCCGACGGTCGCGGATACCTCACCGTCGCCGAAGGCTCACACGCCACGATTCACGAGGTCGACGCTGCGCCATGAGTGCGCACGGCGCAGGTGCCGGGTGCGCGTGATGCAGCGTCGAGGGGCATGCAAACCAAGACCACCCGCTCGCTCTCGCTCGTAGCCGCAAGTGCGGCGTGTCTGCTCGTTGCTGCCCCGGCACTCGCGGTGCCGCAGTCGAGCGTCGTCAATGTTCCTCCGTACCAGACGCACGGCCAGCATCACGACGCATCGTGGGGAACCCGTGGCGCGCACATCGCGTCCGGCACGCAGATCCACGCCCGGCTCGAGAACACCATCAACTCGCATCGCGCTCACACCGGTGATCGCTTCACAGCGCGTATCGATCGGCCCGTTCTCGATTCCCGAGGGCACGTCGCGATTCCCGCTGGCGCGCAGATCGTAGGAACCGTTCGCGGCGCCGATCAGCGAATGTTCAGTCAGCCGCACGTCGCACTGTCGGTCGACGGCGTGCGCGTCGATGGACGCTTCGTCGCGATGAACTCCGAGATCGTTCGCAGCGAACCCGACGGATTCCGCGCCGGCCTGCGCATGAGGAACTACGTCCGACTCGATGCGGGCTCGCCGATCATCGTTCGCACCACGTCGGCGCTTCCCGTCGCGTCGCTGCGTGATGAACGCACGCGCAACATGGGCGGCGGACCGAAGACCCCGCGCTGACCGTCTCGACGGACTGAACTCACCACGCGTGTCCGCGCGAGTTTGGCGGCGGACACGCGACCAATCTGCTACGTGGCGAGCATGATTCGTCTGGCTTCTCGGTTCGCGCCGCTGGCGGCCGTGTTGATGCTTGCCGCCGCCTGTTCCTCGCCGTCGCTGCAAGATTCCGCTGCCGGTTTCGACGCGAGCGATACGCCCGCTCCCGATGTCGCGGACATCGCGATCGACTCGGGCCCTCCCTGTCGCAACGACTCTGACTGTGCCGATGCGTTGTTCTGCAACGGTGCCGAGCGCTGCATGCCGGGTGCGCCAGGGGCCGATGCGCGCGGCTGCCTTCCAGCGAATCCCGCGCACGCCTGTGCCGCGAATCAGACGTGCAACGAATCGATGCGCCAGTGCGCCACGCAATGCGCCGATCTCGATGGTGACGGCCACGGCGCGACGGCCTGCGGCGGCGACGATTGCGACGACGCCGATCCGCTTCGATTCCCCGGCCGCGCCGAAGTGTGCGACCCGATCGACCACGACGAGGACTGCGACGCACTCACGTACGGGCCGCGCGACGCGGACGGCGACGGCGAGACAGCGATCGCATGCTGCAACGTCGCAGCCGATGGAACGCGTCATTGTGGAAGCGATTGCAACGACTCGAGTGCCAACGCGCACAGCGGTCTTCCCGAAGCGTGCGACGGCCTCGACAACGATTGCGACGGTGCGATCGACGAGGGCGTCGGTGAACCGCACTACCTCGATGCAGACCACGACGGCTTCGGCCTCGCGACGTCGTCGCCGCTCGTGCAATGCGGCGTCGTTGCCGGTTACGTCACCAATGACACCGATTGCAACGACGCGGATCCGAGCATTCATCCGGGTGCGGCCGAACCGTGCGACAGCATCGACAACAACTGCAGCGGCGCCATCGACGACGGTCCTCTTCTGGTCGCATGCCACGCCGACGCCGACGCTGACGGCATCGTCGGTTCCGCTGTCGCGATGATGGTGTCGTGCACATGCCCCGCCGGGCTGCGCGTGGCGAACGCGCCGTACGACTGCGACGACGGCAACGCTTCGGTGTATCCGGGACAGACCGCGTTCTTCGAAGCTGCGCGTTCCAACGGCACGTGGGACTACAACTGCAACGGGCTCGACGAAATCGGGCTCACGCGAACGGGCTCCGCCTGCGCGGGCACCGACCCCGCGACGTGCATGGCATCGCCATCGGGATGGAACGGCACGACGCCGCCCGGATGCGGCCAGGGGGCGATTCGCTCGGTGTGCAACTACACCACGACGCTCGGTTGCTTCGGCGGTCCCGCGTACACGATGCAGGTCTGTCACTGACCGACGCGAAGGCCCTGCCGACTGCTGATCGCCGGGCCCGCGTCAAGCGCGCTGCGACGACCTGTTGCAATGGAAAGGGTGCATGTTAGCGTCCCGAACGCTCGGGCGTGCCCGTGCAACGGAATGCTTTCAGGAGGATTCATGGGTAAGCGGTTGGTTCTGGCCGGCATCACTGCAGCGACGCTCGCGACGGCTCTTTGTACGACCCGCGAGGCGCAAGCGCAGACGACGCCGACCGATCCGGGGCGGATGACGGCCCTTCCGCAGGGCATGATCGGCTGCGGTCTGCTCGGTGCCGAAGCAGTGATCCTCATCGAAGGCGCCGCGGGTGTGCGCAATCGCTGGATCCTTCTGGGGACGGGCGCACTCGGCCTGGTGGCGGGTGGCGTAGGCGGCTACTTCATGGACGCCGCGATCGACGCGTCGACCGTTTCGCAGCGTTCGAACCTTCCGATGGTCTCGACGGCGACCCTGGCGGTCGGCCTCGGACTGATCATTCCGACCGCGATCATGTATGTGAGCGCGACGATGTATCACCCGGAAGACACGCACACCGAGACCGACGAAGGCGCGGCTGCGAACGTTCCGCTCGACGAGAGCGTGAACGAGGGCGGGTCGACGAGCAGCACCACGACCTCGAGCGGCACCGGTGCGAGTACCACGACCACCACGACCCCGGCGGCCGGTGGCGGCGGTGGCGGACGTCGTTCGCGCCGTGTCGGGCCGGAAGCGTTGTTCAACGTCACGCCCGGTCGATTCCATTTCGGGATCCCGAGCCTCACCGTCGGCAGCAACTACACGATGGCCGAGATCCATCAGTACGGTCTGACGCCCACCAGCGAGTGGCGCGTTCCGGTCCTCAGCGCGTCGTTCTGATCGCGCTGCTCGCTAACTCCACGCCACATCCAGTTGCAGATCGATCAGGGGGACGCCCGCGCGTTCCCCGGTCACGTTCTGCGGGCCGAGTTCGAACGTCACGTGGCGCGCGCCCGCGAGGGTGAGCGCGCGTTCGCAGTACGCCGTGAAACCGCCCTCGTACCAGGCCGCGAGCGTCTGCGGCATGCCGAGAAGCCGCATCTCGACGCCGTGATCGCCTAGTGGCTTCGTGACCAGTTCGCCGAAATCGATGATGCGCGCCATGAGTCGCGGCATCGCGGCAGCGACTCGTTCGGGCGACGCGATTCGCAACAGCAGCGCATACACGCTCTTGATGTCTTCTTCGGCCTGCCACCCCGCGCGGCGCTTGAGATAGCTCGCAACCGACTGGCGAGTCATCGCGGCTTCGGCCTCGACCATCGGTTCGATCGCGAGGGCGTCGTACCAACTCATCGCGAGAAACTGCTGCGAGAAGAACTGTCGCAGCGATGGGTCGCGCAGGCTGTCCAACAACGCCGCCGAACCGCCGGGCACGTGCGCATCGAAGTACGACTTCGTGCGCGCGTACACGAGCCCCTTCAC
>CBIHQZ010000466.1:0-5824 GCA_966212315.1 uncultured Myxococcales bacterium | reverse complement strand
ACGCGGGCGGGCTGTCTGTCGGCGTAGTGGTGCACGAACACACGGCGCACGAACGCCGGTGTGCTGGCTTGCGATTCGGATGAGCGCTCGCGCGTCGGCACGCTCGCAGTGGCCTCGCCGCGCGATGGTGCGCGGGCCTCGCTGAGGGTTCCGCCCATCACCACGCTCGACGCGATCACGAAGGCGAGGGCGGTGCCGCGGCGCATGAAGACGTTCTACCTCGACGACGCGCTGGGGCTTCCTCGTCCGAGAAAGATTCGGACATGCGTCGCATGTGGGCTTCGCGGCCACACCGAGAATCTCCGCGCGCACGAGCGCGATGCGTTGAAACCTGCGCTATCGTCGCGCGCATGCGATTGCGCCACTTGCTCTCCGCCGCCTCGTTGCTGCTACTTCACTGCGCGCCTCCTGCGAACATCGCCGACGGCGGTGACGCCGGGGCCGACGCCGCGCCCGTGCCGACCTGGTACGAGGACATCGCGCCGTTCGCGTACACGCAGTGCGGCACGTGCCATCAAGCCGGCGGCATCGCGCCGTTCGACATTGCCGACGGTGCCTCGGTGAGCGTGCGCGCTCCGATCATCGCGCGCGCGGTTCGCGACCGAACGATGCCACCGATGCCGGTCGACAACAGCGGCAGCTGCCACACGTTCCAGAACGCGCGCGCGCTCACCGACGACCAGATCGCGACGATCCAGAACTGGGCTTCGCACGGCGCGCCGATGGGCGATCCCGCGCATGCGCCGGCGCGACCGAACCCGCCCGCGACGCTCGCCAATCCGGACGTCACGCTCGATATCGGCACCGACTTCATGCCCGAAGCGCCTCCTGGTCTGCGCGACGAGTACCGCTGCTTCGTCGCCGATCCGCACTTCACGCAAGACACGTACGTCACCGGCTACGAAGTCGTTCCGGGCGATGCGCGCATCGTCCATCACGTCATCGTGTACGCGTTCGACTCGGCGCAGGGCGAGACCGATGCACTCACGCACGAAGCTGCCGACGCGATCCCCGGTTACGAATGCTTCGGTGGCGCCGACGCGAACGGCGCTCAGCCGATCGTGCTGTGGGCCCCGGGCGCAGGCGCGACGACGTATCCGAACGGCACGGGCCTTCTCGTTCCCGCGAATCGCCGCGTCGTCATCCAGGTGCATTACAACTTGGACAACGGCACGTTCCCGGATCGCACGCGCGTGCGTCTGACGACCGCCGCGATGACCAGCACCGTGACGCGTGGGTATCTCGCGCCGGTCGTGAACGGCAATCTCAACTTGCAGCCCGGCATGGCGAGCACCACGTCGGAAGCGAGCGTGTCGCTCACTGCGCTGCCGATTCCGGTGCGCATCTGGGGCGTCGCCCCGCACATGCATCAACTCGGTCGCACGCTGCACGTCGACGCCACCGCGATGGGTTCGACAACGAATCGTTGCGTGGTCGACACGCCCCGCTGGGATTTCCACTGGCAGGGACTGTGGTGGTACGAGACGCCGATGCGCGTGTCGCCGACCGACTCGCTGCACATCAGCTGCACGTACGACACGACGTCGCGCACCACGGCGGTGCATTGGGGCGAAGGAACGTCGGACGAGATGTGCCTCGCGTACTTCTACGTCACGCCTTGATTTCGATTTCGCATCGCGCGCGGGGGTAGACTCCGCGCGCGATGTACACCGCCCTCCTCGTCATTCACTCCCTCCTTCGCTGGCTGGTACTTCTCACCGGCATCTACGCCGCCGGCAGCGCGATCAGCGCGTACGCCGCGAAGCGTGACTGGTCGCCGTCCGACGCGCGCGCGGGACTCTTCTTCACCATCGCCATCGACACGCAGGCGCTCGTCGGGATCTTGCTGTATGCGTTCTTCAGCCCGATCACGAAGCTCGCATTCCACGACATGGCCGGCGCGATGAAGGTCCACGCGATCCGCTTCTACGCGGTCGAACACATCACACTCGGCATCCTCGCGCTCGCGATCGTGCACATCACGCGCGTGCGCGGCCGCAAGGTGAACGGCGTGAGTCGACACAAGGTCGCGGCCATCGGATTCGGGCTCGCTCTCGTGCTCATCATCGCGCTCATTCCGTGGCCGGGCCTCGAGTACGGCCGCGCCTTGTTCCGCCTTTCGTGACCGCGTCGCGTGTACCCTGAGCGCGTGAAAACGCGCGCGATCGTCGTCGCATCCATCGTGTCGATTGCCGCCTGCGGGCCCGCGCCACAGCCAGGTGGTGACGCATCCGTCGAAGCAGGCGACGTCGTGCACGCACTCGACGGCGCCGATGCTTCGCCGGTCGACGTCGTGTCGCCGCTCGACGTGGGCACTGACAGTGGGCCGGTCGTTTCCGCATGCACGCCGTCGATCGCGCCCGTCGATACGAGCCACCCCGCGCACGTCGTCGGTGACGGCAGCGCCGCGAGTTGCACCGAGTCCGCATTGCGCGCGGCGATCGCAATGGGCGGCACGATCACGTTCTCGTGCGGCAGGGCACCCGCGACGATCGCGATCACGCAGACGCTCGAACTTCCGACCGACCGCGACACGACGATCGACGGCGGCGGGAGCGTCACACTCGACGGCGGTGGCGCGGTGCGAATTCTTCGATTCAACAGCGCCAACTTCCGCGCAACCCACAGCGTCGTGACGTTGCAGCATCTGCGTCTCCTGAACGGTCACTCCACCGGCACGATGCTCGCGAGTGCACCCGCACCGTGCTCGCAGGGCTACGACGTCGATGCCGGCGGCGCTGCGATCTGGCTGCGCGACGGCGTGCTTCACGTCATCGATTGCACATTCGAGCACAACGTCGGTGCGACGCCCGGGCCCGACGTGGGCGGCGGCGGCATCTACATCGTCGGCTCGATCGAGACCGTCGTCGTCGGCAGCACCTTCCACGACAACCACGCGTCGAACGGCGGCGCGATCGGCTGCCTCTTCAGCAACCTTACGTTCACCAACAACGTGTTCGACAGCAACGAAGCGACCGGCAGCGGCGCGAACAGCGTCGATCCCGCGCGCTGCAACACGATGTCGCACGAGATCGGCAACGGCGGAAACGGCGGCGCGGTGTGTGTCGACGGCGGCGAGGACTTCGCGATGGTGATGTGCGGCAATCGCTTCACCAACAATCACTCGGGCGCGCTCGGCGGCGCGTTCTTCCGAACCCCCGACATCGGCGTGCAGGACACGACCTTCGATCGCTGCACGTTCGACAACAACACGGCCACCGACGGCGGCGGCGCGATGTACATCCATCACTCGCGCCTGCACATCGACGCGAGCACGCTCTCGAACAACAGCGCGCCCGGACCAGGTGCGATCCAGTGCGACGACACAGCGATCGCCTTCGTGAACACCACGTTTGCCGCCAATCGCAGCACCCACGGACTCGGCGGCGCGATGGCGCTCTTCGGCGGGCAGGGCGGCACGATTCGCAATTGCACCTTCGTCGACAACGCGGCCAATGGCGGCTCCGGCCTTTTCGGCGCGGCGATCGCGGGCAACCCTGTGTTCACCGTCGACAACACCATCTTCGCCAACAACCTCTCGATGGACTGCGGCGCCCCGATGGCGTGCCAGGCAGACAACACCGGCGCTCACGATCTGCAGTGGCCCCACGATCACGTCGTATGCGCGAGCCCCGATCACGAATGCGTCGCCGGCATCGCGTTCGCCGATCCGATGATGGGCGCGCTCGCGGACCACGGTGGCACGACCCTCACTGCGTCGCCCGGCGCCCCCGCGAGCGTCGTGCAGATAGGGACCAATTGTCCCGCGACCGATCAGACCGGCCGCGCGCGCGCGATGCCTTGCACCATCGGCGCGCTGGAGCGTTGAGCGCATGAAGGACGACAACGAAGAGCTGCGCCGCCTCGGGTACGTGCCGCAGTTGCTCCGCGAGATGGGCGGGTTTCACAACTTCGCGCTCTCGTTCTCGATCATCTCGATCCTCACCGGCGGCATCACGCTTTACGGTCACGGACTGCGCTTCGGCGGCCCGCTCACGATGACCCTCGGCTGGCCGATCGTGCTCTTCGCGACGCTGCCGATCGCCGCGAGCATGGCGCAACTCGCGTCGTCGTTTCCCACCGCGGGGGCGCTCTATCACTGGTCTGCGATGCTCGGTGGACGCGGCTGGGGCTTTCTCACCGCGTGGCTCAACGTCATCGGGCAGGTGGCGGTGACAGCGGGCATCGACGAGGGCCTCGCGGAGTTCGTCCTCGGCGCGCTCGGCAAACCGCTCACGCGCCCGCTCGTGCTCGGCGTGTTCGCACTCGTGCTCATCTCGCACGGGCTGCTCAATCACTTCGGCGTGCGACTCGTCGCGAAGCTCAATGCGATCAGCGCCGGCTACCACATCGTCGTCACGATCGCGCTGGTGCTCGCGCTCGCGCTCTTTGCGCCAATGCACTCGCCGTCGTTCCTGCTCACGCGATTCACCAATCAACCGTTCCCGTACCGCTACGCGTTCTGCATCGGACTGCTCCAGGCGCAGTGGACCTTCACCGGTTACGACGCATCGGCGCACGTCACCGAGGAGACGAAGGACCCGACCCGCAACGCGCCGTGGGGGATCTTTCTCTCCGTCGTCGTGAGCGGCATCGCGGGCTACGTGATGCTCATCGCCATCACACTCGCACTCGGCGACCTCCACCATGCGGCGGCCACCGAGAACCCGTTCATCGACGTGCTCACCACGCGACTTCCCGGCATCGCGGGGCGAGCGATGGTGTGGCTGGTGCTCGGCGCGATGTGGTTCTGCGGGCTCGCATCCGTCACGTCGAACTCCCGCATGCTCTTCGCGTTCGCGCGCGACGGTGGCGTGCCGATGAGCGCGCAGGTCGCACGCGTCTCACCGCGATGGAAGACGCCGGACATCGCAGTGTGGGTCTCGGTCGCTGCGGCCTTTGCGGTCACCGTGTGGTCGAAGGCATACGCGGCCGTCGTCGCGCTCGGCACCATCGCGCTCTACGCGTCGTACGGATTGCCCATCGCGATCGGCTGGATCGCGCGTGCGAACGGCCGCTGGAATCGCTTCGGACCGTGGGATCTCGGCCGCTGGTCCCCGTTCGTGAATTCGCTCGCGATCGCGTGGACGCTCGTCGTGCTGGTGCTGTTCGTGCTCCCGCCGAATCAGCTCGCCGGCTACACGTTCTACGGACTGCTCGCACTGCTCGCCGTGTACTGGTTCGCGCGGATGCGCAGGAAGTTCCCGGGGCCGAAGGTCGTTGCGACGACTGCGCCGCCTCACGAAGTCGCCGCCAATCGTTGACTCGTCCCGCCTTCGCGGCCGAATCTCTCGGCTCGGCGATGCAGTTGTCCACGCGCCTCTTCGGCAAGACCTACACGTTCGCTTCGGTGAAGGACGTGATGGCGCGTGCGAACGAGCCGAAGTCGGGCGACGAGCAGGCTGGCATCGCGGCCCGCGAAACGCGCGAACGCGTCGCGGCGAAGATGGTCGTCGCGGAACTCACCCTCGAGGATCTCTACGCGAATCCCGCGGTGCCACCCGAGGTCGACGAGATTTCGAAGCTGGTGATCGAGTCGCTCGACGAACGCGCCTACAAGAAGATCAAAGGCTGGACCGTCGCGCAGTTTCGCGAATGGATCCTGAACGACGACACCACCGGCGACGAGATCCTCGCGATCTCCCCCGGCGTCACGCCCGAGATGGCGAGCGCCGTGACGAAGCTGATGTCGAACCTCGATCTGATGGTCGCGGGGCGGAAGATCCGCGTCGTCGTGCGATGCAACGCAACGCTCGGTCTCGAAGGGCGCATCTCGTCGCGCCTGCAACCGAATCATCCACGCGACGACGTCGACGGTATTCTC
>CBIHQZ010000465.1:0-5841 GCA_966212315.1 uncultured Myxococcales bacterium | reverse complement strand
TCACGAAGGAGCGCGTACGTCGCGAGGGTGTGCTCGTCGAGTGCCCGCACCACCGCGTCGCTGCTGGCGAGTGAAGAACGAATGGCTCGAACGTCGTCGGTCGCAAAGGGTCCGGCGTAGGGCGAGAGCGTCACGTCGAGTCGCAGCGTGCGGGCGAGACGCGCGATCTCGTCGCGGTCGAGTGCGCGCCCGAGCAGCATCGTGCCGTGCGATGGGCCTTGTTCCTGGCTCGTGAAGATCGGATTCGCGGCCACCAGCATCACGCCGTCGTTGGTCGTGAGGAGACCTTGAATCGCCGGTCGTTCCGGGTGCCGGTGCGCGAGGAGCACATCGTCGGCTTCGGGAAAGAGAGTCGTCGGCGCCGGTGCGGGTCGCATCGCCCGGTGCGCGAGGTCGTAGCCCTGCGCGTAGAGCACGCGGCCCGTGACATCGGCGATGACGACGAGGCCGAAGCGATTCTGCGAGAACGTTGTCTCTGCGAAGTTCGTCGCCAGGTAGTCCGGCCGCTCTCCCGCCGCGAACGCGTAGGTGTCGTCCCACACGCCGTAGTCACGGGCCTGCGCGTGCAGGGCGTCGAGTTGATCGGAGATCGTATTGCGGGCGCGATCGAGGTCGCGTCGTGCGAGATCTTGTTCGAGCTGGACGAACCGCCCGAGGATCGCCCTGCGGAGCGGCACGCAGATGGCGCCGACGAGCGCGAGGGTCGTGAACACGACGATCGCCAGGGTCTTCGAACGAAGCGAGGTCCACGATCGGCGCGGCGTCGGCGGCATCGAGCGAACGATACACGCTCGATCCGCACGCGAGGCGCAGCGCCCTATTGATCGATGATTGCGGGCGACCGACCGTCGCGACCGGATCAGTGAATCTCGACGAAGTCCGTCGCCGACGGATCCATGCTGCCCGTCGCGGACGCATCGACGTGGAACGTCGCCGTCACGACGTTGTCGCCCTCCGTGGACCGCCAGATTCCGTCGTTGGCGAGTTGCACCGCGTAGTCCGCGACGTCGCGCAACGCCGTCGCTTCGTCGGGAAGCCACAGCGCGATGCGGTAATCGCCGGCCGCCGTACCAGCCGGAATTCGGAAGCGGGATTCGAACGTCGCCTCCGTGCCCGATGCCCAGGTGCGTGGATCGACCGCGTCGAATCGCGCAGTGTGTCGACCGCCCGCGCCGTCGAGAACCGCATAGACGTGGCGTGCGTTGTACATGGCCGCAAAGCCGTCGTTGCGCAGGTGCACGCGCAGCGTGAGAACGCCACCGGGACGAACGCGTTCGCTGTGCGACACATCGAGCAACGCGATCCTGTAGCCCAGTCGGCGCTCGATCTCGCCATAGCAAGGGGGGTTCATGGTGCGCCAGCCGTCGATCACGTTCGGCTCGTAGGCGCGATTGAGAAACGACCAATGCAGTCGGTTCATCTCGGAAACCGCGCTCGCGCAGCTCGTTCGCGGTGCGTTGACCCCGCACGTCTCGCCGCCGACCGGCGTGAAGAGACCGTCGCCCGCGACGTAGTTTTCCCAGGTCGCGACGGGTGTGTCGTAGGTGCCGTAGTCGTCGGGCGATGCGAGGAAGCAGTCGTTGTGATGCCCGATGCGCGCCTGATCGCTGCCGTCGAACGCGTGTGATGCGTCGAGTGGCGTCGCGTATCCGAGCGCGGCCTTCGTCATCGGCGTGCGCATCTGGATGTCCCTCGATGCGGGGAGCGCAGCGAGAAGCGCGCGAACGATCCGCTGACGTGGCGCGGACTGATCGATGCCGTTCGTCGATCCATGTCCCTCGCCCCACAAGCCGATGATCCCGAGTTGGAGCACTGCGATGACGTCGGCGTTGGCGGTGAGAATCGGCGTGAGCTGCGTGATGTGATTCAACACGACCGACTCGGGGGCATCCGCGCATTCACCCGTCGGCGACGGGTCGGTGCACGGATAGTTCGACGGGTCGTTGTAGACGATGCGCATCACGAGCTTGATGTGCGCCGCGCGAACACGCGCGAACGATGCGGAGATCTGCGCGAGCGCCGACGCCGAGATCGGCCCGCCGCGGAACTGATCGAGCCGCAGCGGCGCGTACGCGAGCGTGAAGCCGTCGGCGCGAATGTTCGTGTACGAGTCGGTGGAGCGCAGGTTGATGCCGCCGCCTTCGTACCAGCCGCGTTCGGGATTCATCGGCGAGGCACTTCCGGCAGTGAAGGTCACCTGAACGAGCGGTGGTTCCATCCCGGCATCGGCGGTCGCGTCGATCGATGCGGGAACGTCGGTCGCGACGACGACATCGCTCCCGGCATCCCCCGCGCTGACATCGCCGGGCGAGTCGACACTCACTCGCGCGTCACCGTCGACCGCCGCGTCGTTCGCGTTGATCGCACCCGAGCACGCGACCGCGCCACATGCGACCGCCGCTGTCGACATCCACCGAACGAAGTCACTACGCATCGAGCCGCCACGCCTCCCGCCCCGCCCCGCGGCGGCGCGCGCCGACCGTACACGCGAATGCGGGTCGACGCGCACTTTCGAGGTGCGTCAGCAGAAGAGTCCGGTCGTGCAGCTGCCGTGGCAACAGAGCGGAAGAATTCCCCCGCACTCGTGCGCACACGCGCCGCAGTTGTGGATGTCCTGCTGGAGCGCCTGGCAAAAGCGCCCGCAGCGCGTAGTCCCCGGCTGCTCCGCGCACGTCGACGAGCAGACGCCCAGCGCGCAGGCCATCCCGGCGCCGCAGACGTTGCCGCATGCGCCGCAGTTGTCGGGATCGTGCTGCGTGTCGATGCACGCGCCGTTGCAGAGCCTGCTCCCCGACGGGCACGCGCACGTACCGTTGTTGCAGATCTCGGTACTGCGACAGGCATTGCCGCACGTGCCGCAATCGCTGGTGCTCTCGTGAAGGTTCGTGCACCGCGTCGAGCACATGTCGGGCGAAGGCGTCGGACACGAGCATTCGCCGTTCGCGCACACGTGACTGCTCTCGCACGCATGGCCGCATGCGCCGCAGTTCGCGGTATCGGTGAGCGTGTCCGCGCAGACCGAACCGCACACCATGCCAGGACACACGCAAGCCCCCGCGCGGCATTCCTCGCCGGCGCTACACGAATGGCCGCACGTGCCGCAGTTCGCAGCGCTGGTCTGAAGGTCGGTGCAGCGCGCGCCGCACATCACGTTGCCGGGCGCGCAGCCGCAGGCTCCGGCGACGCACGATTCGCCGATGCTGGTGTCGCACGGGTGATTGCAAGCGCCGCAGTCCGACTCGCTGGTCTGCAGATTGGTGCAGCGACCGCCGCACACTGTGTCGCTGGCCGCGCAGCCGCACATGCCCGACTGGCAGATCTGCCCGTTGGTACATCGCGTTCCGCACGTGCCGCAGTTGTCGTTGTCCGCGCGGAGATCCGCACACGCGGACGGGCACATCGTGGTGCCCGAGAGACACACGCAACTGTTGCTCTGACACGTCGCGCCCGTCGGGCACTCGGTACTGCTGGTGCAGTGGATTCCGTACGAGAAGCATCCGCCGAACGTGAGAAAGACGAGGGCGGCGAGGGCCGAGAACAAGTGGCGCGTCGATGACTGCATGTCGAACCTCCGATGCGCACCGAGCGCATGGCAATGGAAGTCAGCGTCTCATACACAGACCGTTCCGCGCTTCGGCGTAGCGAGATGACAGTCATTTCGTGCGCGATCGACAGCGGCGACAGCGTGTTTCGGTTCGCAGCCGCGAAGCGCTGTTCGCGGTACCGCGCCCCGAACGGACGAACGATTCGACGCTATCGATCGGTCGCGGAACCCGCGTCCCCGAGGCCGCAGAGGGCTCGCACGCGTGGAGATTCGTGATCGAGGAACGAGAGGTCACCGGGCGAAAGGCGCTGCGCTTCGGCGCACGCACGGCGACCTTCATCGGTATGGCCGTCCGCGAGATACGCCGCCATCTCGATCATCGAGGCACGCACGCGCGCTTGTACGGGAACGTCTTCGCGACCGTGGAACACGGCGAGTCGCGCGAGCGCGCTGGCGGTCTCGAACACTTCGACATCCGATTGAGACTGCTCGAGCCGCTGCGCAATTTCATCGGGCGGAAGTGCGACGAGGACGTCGACGCCGGCGTCCGTGCTGTTGGCACTCGAAGCGTCCGCAAGCGGGTAGGTCGTCGGCGCAGTCGACGCGTCGGGCCGTGACTCGGAGTCGTTGCTCGAACCGGCTTGCGACGAGAGAATCAATGCCACGGCCGCCAACCCCGCGACGAGCACCAACGCGACGAAGAACCACGCGCGCGTGTTCGTTGCCGGAGGCCCGAGCACCGAACGCGGCGCGTACTCGGGCCGCGATGCGCTCACTTCGAAATACTCGCGTGCGCGGCTCGCCATCACGAACGTGGTCGTTCCGATCACGACCTTGTCGCCCGGCGAGAGTTCGGCGCGCGACACCGCGGTGCCGTTGAACTCGAACGTTGCACCGTCCTCCGCCGTCGCCAGCACTGCTTCGCCGTCTTCGATCGTCAGCGTCGCATGCACCGCTGCGATTCCCGGCCCCGCGACGACGACGGTCGCCCCCTCGCCCGAGCCGAATCGAATCGGCGAACGGCGGAGACCGATCGGCTCGCGCGGCGGCTCCGGCGCGAGAAAGATCAGCCGATGGTGACGCCGAGTCGTCACGCGCTTCTTGCGAGCCAGTGCCTGGTGAAGGGCGTCAGTCGACGCGGTGATCTTGAATTCCGGGAGCGGCGCAGTGGCCTTCGATTCGACGGTCGCGTTCGCTTCACTCGTCGAATCCGTCGCGGGGACCGCAACGGGTGCGTCGATGTCACGCGGCGGTTCGAGCACCGGCGCCGAGTCATCTGCGAGTGCGTCCGTCTCCGCGTGGGGCCGCGGTTCCGCAGTGGGCTCTTCGCGCGATGACGCGACCGGCGGCGATGCACTGACGATGGGAACCGGCGCGAAGTCGTCGCTGCCGTCGTCGTCATTGTCCTCGTCGTCGGGATGCGGCGCGAACTTCGGCGGCGTGAAGTCCTTTGCCGCGTCGACGACGAAGATCTCGAAACTCCCGACGCCGAATCGCTCGCCGTGCGACAGCGTGATCTCGCCATCGAGCAGCGCGTGATCGATCCAGGTCCCTGCATAACTCTCGCGATCGACCACGAGCACTTCGCGATCGCGTGGCACCATGCGCGCGTGGAAGCGCGAGACGTTGCGCCCCTCGAGCATGAGCGAGTTCGAGCCGTGTCGTCCGATGGTCGTCCCCTCGGACGGCACCGTCACGTCGCGGGTCGCTCCTTCGTCGTCGCGAATGATGAGTTTCCAATTCGTCATCGTCAGCGAACGAACCTTCGGGCGAGCCGCAGCACCGTATCGAGGGTGGGCGGATAAGGGATCAATCGACGGATCTCGCGCGCGCCGTCGGCATCGCGGCGGAGAAAACTAGTCGCGCGCCCCTCGCCGAGCACGACGTACTGCAGCGTCGCATCGGGCGGCGGTGGCGCGTCACCGGGTACGCGTCGACGGAGCCCGCCGCTGTTCACCAGCGAATAACGCCCCAGTGGCCAGTCGCGGCCCGTTCGCATGAGCAACTGAACCATCGCCCACGGGTCTTCCGAGGCTTCCCATGCGGCCTGCAGCGGTTCGCTCGTCTCGTGCGACCAACGAACGACCCATGCGAGGGACGGCTTGCCGTCGTGCTCGAGCGAGTTGATCAGCGTTCCGATCGGGTCGACCTCGGGAGTCACGTTCGATCGGGGGTACCCCCTTCAACGCGCGCATGCAATCCCGATGTCGCGCGGTCGTTCAGTGCGGCTTGCTCGTCGACCCGACCTCCGCCGATCGGCGCGTGCGGGCCTGCGGCGCGCGACGCTGAGCCGTATG
>CBIHQZ010000464.1:0-5851 GCA_966212315.1 uncultured Myxococcales bacterium | reverse complement strand
GCTTCGATGGCATTGTCGTCGAGCGGACGAATCCCGATCGCATGGGTCACCGTGCGAATCGCGTCGCGTTCGGCGTCGTCGAGTTCGTTGTCCGCGATGGCGGTGATGCACGCGGCTTCGATCAGCGGTGCTACCAGTGCGATGCGATCGGCGTCCCGGGTGAGCGCCTCGGCGCGTTCTCGCACCGACTGCACGAACCCCATCGCCTTCTCCACGTTCCCGCGCGCAAGACCAGGCGTGTATCCACCTTCGATGTCGCGTTTGTGTTCGCCGAGCGCCTTGTCGAGCGCCTTCTTGATCGCGAGCTTGAAGAGCGGCCCGACCGCCCACTTGAATCCGGTCAGCGGTACGACCGCGCGGATCTGCACGCGGGTGTTGTTCGCGTCGATCGGCTCGAACGTCTCGACGAAGACCGTCCCTTTGTTCGGCCCTTCGGCGAAGCGCTTGATCAGCGCGCCGTCTTCGATCTCGACGAGGATCTCGTCGGCGTACGGCACCCCGAGCACCCTCACCTCTTGCAGGATGCGTCGCTCGCCCGTCTCTTTCGGCGCGAGCCAGCGGATCTTCACGCCGTCGTGCACCTTGTCGCGCATGGCGTGATCGATGTCGAAGAACTGTTGCCGAACGAGTTCGACCGGGCGGGCGATGTCGATCGTCGCGATGACCGTGACGGGCTTGTCACTCATGGGGGTGCATTTCCACTGGGCACAGTACCGCGTCCGCGAGGCTCCCCGCGAGCGCCCATCGCGGTTCAGCCCGGCGCGCGCCCCGCCTTCGCGAGCGCGCTGTTCGCGTAGTGCGGGTCTTCGCTCACTTCACGGCCCAGCCACTGCGGCCGCTCGAACGCCGCGTCTTCGTGGTCCAGTTCGATCTCTGCGAGCCATAGACCCGTGTGCGCACCCGTGAACTCGTCGATCTCCCACACGTGCTCGCCGACCTTCAGCCGGTAGCGGATCTTCGTGAGCTTGCTCGCGCACATCGAAAGCAGCTCGTCCGCATCGCCGGGCGGAATCTCGTATTCGAACTCACTCCGCGTGCGCATCCCCGGACCCTTGATCGTGAGCCAGGCCTTCGCGTTCGGCGTTCCGGCATCCGCGCGACGCACCCGCACCGAAGGCGCGCGCGAGAGATATCCCTGCTCGAACGACATCCCCGTGCCGAGCCCGGCGGCGGGCAGTGCGTCCCGCAGCACGAGGAACTTACGTTCGATCTCCACGCCCATCGATCGATCCTCCCGCGTTCAGCCCGGCAGATTCTTCAGCAGCAACACCGACACGCTCGCGACGTAGAGACTCAATCCGACCACGAGGAACCCGGTCGAGACGCGATAGCGCCAGGTCTTCGCATCGCGCACTCGCAACGCCAGCCGCACCGCATCGCGCAATTCGAGCGGACGCGTCTTCGTGATCCACTCGACCATCAAGATGCCCGCGATCGCGAACGCGGCCGACACCATCACGAGCGCGAGTCCGGAGCAGAGCAACACCGCCGCGAGCTTTCCGGCGTGCGCGATGGACGCACCGCTGAAGCCCGTGACGGTGATGGTGATCCCCGCGAGCGAGAGCAGCGTCTGGCTCCGTGCCGCGAGGATCGCGAGCTGACTGTTCAGCATCCCCATGATCGCGGCCACGTCGCCGCGGTAGAGCTGCAACAGGTGGTCTGTCTCTTCGTCGTGGGTCGCGTCGCCGGTCGACATCGGTCGCTGTCCTCGAGATCTCGGCTACGCGCGCAGACGCTTCACGGCTTCGGTCACGTCCTTGCCGTTGACCGAGGCGCCGAGCGTCTTCAGGTGCTTCATCGCCACGCCGGTCGCCTGACCGTCGTTCGCCGCTGCGCGCACCGCATCGCGCACGGGCTCGATCGCCGCGACGATCTGATCGACGCCCATCTGCTGCGGCAGAAGCGCCCTCAAGATCGTGTTCTCTTCTTCGAGCGTCTGCTTCGACGCTGCATCGGTCGTCATCGAGATCGTGTCCTCGTTCGACTTCACGAGCTTGCGCACGATGGCGATCTGATCGTCCTCGGTCTTCACGGTGCCGCGCGCATCCGCGACTTCGATCTCGCCAATGGCGACCTTCAGGATCTCCTTCTCAACCTTGCGACCGGCTTTCATCGCTTCCAGCATTCGCTTCTTCAACGTCTCGAGCAGCATCGTGGCCTCCGCGGCGCGAGGAGTATCAGCCTTTGGGCGGAGCGTCTTGCACTTACACGCCGGGCACGCCGGGCAGTGCGCCAACACACCGTCGCGTGCCCCCACTGGCGATCGCGCCGCTTCTGTTCGAGAGTTCGGACCATGTTCACCGACCCCCGCAAGCTCCGCATGCCCGCACCCGCAGACGCGCTCCCTGGTCGCGCGGACAAGATGCGCGTCGCCGCGAAGCACGCAATCCTCGGCACGAGAATGGAAGCGCCGTTTCCCGACGGCATGCAGCTCGCGATGTTCGGCATGGGGTGTTTCTGGGGCGCAGAAAAGAAGTTCTGGCAGATCGAGGGCGTGCACAGCACCGCGGTCGGCTACGCGGGCGGCTACACACCGAATCCCTCGTACGAGGAAGTGTGCTCGGGTCGCACCGGACACAACGAAGTCGTTCGCGTGGTCTTCGATCCCACGAAGACCTCGTACGAGAAGTTGCTGCGGGCGTTCTGGGAGAGCCACGACCCCACGCAGGGCATGCGGCAAGGCAACGATGCCGGTACGCAATACCGCTCCGGGGTGTATGCGTTCGATGCGGCCCAGAAGGCCGCTGCCGAAGCGTCGCGCACGGAATATCAGAAAGCGCTCACCGCGAAGGGCTACGGCGCGATCACGACCGAGATCGTCGAAGCACCCGAGTTCTATTACGCCGAGGACTATCACCAGCAGTACCTGCACAAGAATCCTGGCGGGTACTGCGGTCTCGGCGGGACTGGCGTGGCGTGTCAGACCGGCCTCGACGCCTGAGCACACGCACATCGTCGTAGACACTCGATCGTCGCGTCACGCGGTTGCGCCGTTCTAGACTCACGCAATGCGTGACCTTCGCTTGCTCGTGCTCGCAATCGCCGCACTCGCAGCCGCGTGCAGTCTTTCGCATCGAGCCCTTCGCGACGGCGGCGGCGAGATCGCGGACGGCGGCGACGTGATGGGCGGCGATTCGCTCGACGTAACCCGTGATGTGCCCGATGCCGCCGACACGGTCGACGCGGTTGATACGGTCGTCGATGCGTGCGCGGGCGGTGCGGTCTCCTGCAGCGGCTCATGCACCGACCTCGCGGCGGACATCGCCAACTGCGGAACGTGCGGACACGCGTGCGGCACCAACGAGGTCTGTGTCGGCGGCACCTGCGGCTGCACGCCTGCTGCGACGGCGTGCGGCAGTGCGTGCGTGGATCTCACGAGCGACAGCGCGAACTGTGGCGCGTGCGGCGCGACGTGTGGTGCGGGAACGCGATGCACCAACTCTGCATGCGCATGCGACGCGCCGTTCACCGTCTGCGGATCGAGCGCGTCCGCGCGCTGCGTGGACCTGATGACCGACGCGACCGCGTGCGGCGCGTGCAATCGCATGTGCCGCGCCGACCAGCTATGCACAGCCGGCGCGTGCGCGTGCCCCGCCGGACAGATCGCATGCGGCGGCGCGTGCATCGACCCGCTCACCGACTCGGCCCACTGCGGCACGTGCACGACTGCGTGCGGCGCGGGGCGCGCGTGCACCGCGGGGATCTGCACGTGCACAGGCGGCGCGACCGACTGCTCCGGAACGTGCGTGAACACGCAAACCGACAACACGCATTGCGGGACCTGCACCACCGCGTGCAGTGCGGATCGCGCATGCACCACGGGCGCGTGTACCTGCACCGGCGGACGCACCGATTGCAGCGGAACGTGCGCGACACTCGCGACCGACCTGCACAACTGCGGCGCGTGCGGAACGAGTTGCGGCGCGTCGTGCATTGCGAGTGCGTGCGTGAACGCGGTTCGCACGTGCGTCGGCGCGTCGCACGCGTGCGCCATGATGTCGAACGGCACGGTGTACTGCTGGGGCGAGAACGCGCGCGGACAGCTCGGTGACGGCGGCACCGCCGACCATCGAACACCTGCGATCGTGCCGGGCATCACGACGGCGACGGATCTCTCGTGCGGCATCGAACACACCTGCGTCGTGCTGGCCGATCACTCGGTGCGTTGCTGGGGACGCAACAACTTCGGTCAGATCGGTGATGGCTCGAACACCGATCGTTCGGTGCCCACCGCGACGCCGGGCGTGAACAGCGCGACGCAGATCGCGACCGGCGCGAACCACACGTGCGTGCTGCTGA
The DNA here is from genome assembly GCA_966212315.1 of uncultured Myxococcales bacterium. GTDB lineage: Bacteria > Myxococcota_A > Polyangia > Polyangiales > CBIHQZ01. The sequence goes on along the minus strand of CBIHQZ010000464.1, from coordinate 1,552 downwards.
CGACCGGTTCGCTGTTGTGCTGGGGCGCAAACGGCGCAGGGCAGATCGGCAACGGGAACACCACCGACACCACGAGCGCGGTGCCTATCAATGTCTCCGCGGCGAACCCGGTGATCGACCTCACCGCGGGCGGCGACACGACCTGCGCCGTTCGCATGGATGGAACCGCACGTTGCTGGGGCCGCGGGGCCGAAGGGCAGATCGGAGACGGCGGCACGAGCAATCAGTCTTCGCCGACGACGGTGTCGAACGTGTCGAACGCCGTGCAGATCGCGCTCGGCGGCGACCACGCCTGTGCGCGACTGATGAACAACAGCGTGGTGTGCTGGGGAAACAACTCGAACGGCGCGATCGGCGATGGCAGCACGACCGACCGTCGGACCGCGGTGACTGTGTCGGGTCTCTCGGCAGCGTTCATCGGACGCAGCGGCGAAGACTCGCTCGCCATCGACACGACCGGTGCGTTCCGCGGATGGGGGCGGAACAACGTCAGTCAGCTCGGCGACGGCACCACGACGAACCGCACGATGCCGACCGCCAACCCGCTCACCGGCGTTCGGTACGTCACCGGCCGCGGGACAACGTGCGCTGCACTGAACGACGGAAGCGTGTGGTGCTGGGGCTCGAACGCGGGCGGAGCAGTCGGCGACGGAAGCGCCACCGCGCGGAGCGCCCCCGTTCGCGTGGTGTTCTGAACGCGAGCGTCAGTTGCGGAACTTCGCCTGCAGCGCGTCTTCCGCGAGTTGATCGAAGCTCGCGTCGCGCGCTGCCGCTGCTTCCGCCTCCGTGTAGAAGCGGTGCATGAACTGCGGATCGACGCCGGAGAGACGCGCCGCGAGCCGGCCGACCAGCGGCCCCGCGACCGGGTGATTGAACGTGTCGTGCAGCGCGTTCATGAACACGACGAACGGTCGCCGATCGAGGCCCGGCTTGAAGCGAAGGAGTTGCATCCGCTTGAAGGCCTCGCGCAATCGCCGGCCCGACGGATCGACGCGCTCCATCGGCTGGAAGAACACGCGCTCGAAGAACGGCGACGCGTAATAGAGCACGTTGGCAAACGACCACATCGCCTTCGCGCGCGTCGCGAGTGGAAGTGACGGCCGCGCCGCGAGCTTCGCGGCGTATGCATCCGACGCGTAGAACTCCATCATGAAGTAGTCGATCGCGATGTGGCGCGACTCGTCGCGATTGATCAGCGCCATTGCTTCGGCGCTCATCGGATCGTTCACGTAGTCGTCGAGCGAACGGAGCAGCGCGACGTCGAGAATCAGTTCGCCCCCCGTGATGTACGAGTTCGCGACCTCGTCGCTGAGGTACTGCACGGCATCGTGGAATGCCGGCGTGAACCGCTCGAGCGCGGGGGCGACGTGGTAGTCCTGGTAGTGATGCACGTTGTAGAAGTCGGCGAGGCGCGCGGCGACGTCGGCATGGCGCTGCTCGTCGCGCACGAACGTCCCGAAGATCTCCCGCAGACGGGCATCGTCGACGCGGCGCCGTTGCTCGACGAAGAGACGCCCCGCGAGACGCTCGATGGCCGCCATGTTGGTGAACA
>CBIHQZ010000463.1:0-5868 GCA_966212315.1 uncultured Myxococcales bacterium | reverse complement strand
TCCGACGCAGTTGCCGGTCGTGGCCATTTCGGCGTTGAAGCAGAATGGCTGGCACGTCCCCGGGCAGGCGGCGCCGCATCCCGCGAAGAACGTAGCGTACTGCGCGAGCCCGAAGTTCACCTGCCCGCCGTAGGTCTGCACGAGATTGCGCAACGCACACTTCGCGTGACCCATGCGCGTGTTCGGATATCCCGGACACGAAGGATTGCCGCTGGTGGTCGCCGTATCCATCGAGCCCGACGTGTCGAGCAGGAGCATGAAGTACGGACGCGACGATGCCGGCCACTGGGCGGGATCGGGCGACAGACACGCCGGGGGCTCTTGCGCTGCGGCATCTCGAGGCCGTGCGATTGCCGCGAGGGCAACCGCCGCAATCAAGCCGGCGACGTGAAGTGCAAAGGACCGAGGAAGAAAGCGGCTGATCATCGGAGTGCGCCTCGCATGCGAGCGAACGCGCGTGCCGCTCCGCCGCGCATGCCGCGTTGGAGGGCGCCCGCTGGATCCTCGCAAGGGGCATCTTAGCCGGAGATTTGGCGACCGGCGGAGACGAATCCGCGCCGTCCGAGCGAAGTCACTGGGGCCAGATCAGCTGCCCCGGCGCCCGCGCCCTACTGGCAGAAGCCGGTCGATGTGTTGCAAGTTCCCCCACAACACTGCGAGTTCGTCGTGCAGCCCTGACCGGCGGCCTGGCAGGAGTTCGCACCGCAGAACAGGGCCACGCACTGACCGGCGCCGCAGCAATCGCTGTTCTGCGTGCAGCCCTCGGCTTGCGCGTGACACGACGATCCGCCGGCGCCGACGCAGAACCCGGCAACGCAGGTGTTGCCGGAACAGCAATCGTTGTTCGACTGACAGCTCTCCCCGCCGATGCGACACGCCGCACCGGTGCATCCCGAGGCGAGGCTGAGGGTGAGCGCTGCGAACAAAGCGATGATGAGGCTGCGAATGGTGGTCATTGAGTGTTCTCCGAGCGTGCCGTGGTGAATCCCCGAGTCGACGGGACGCATTCGATCATCGTCGGCGTGGCGGGACATCCGCGGCAAGCGGAATGACCGCGAGGCTCGCCACGATGCGCGCGCGATCATGCGGTGCGTGTCGCGTCGTGATGGCGCGCAAAAGTCGATCTCCAAATGCGCCGCGAGCACGGCGCCCGCGAACCGCTCGGTTCGTAGGACATCGTGCTCGCGCGCAGGCCGATCGAGACGTGTGTGGCGTCGAGTCTAGAACGTGCCGTTCTGAACCGCGCTCGAACGCATCTGGCGCGCGATGTTGTTCATCGTGCCCGGACGCATCGCGCTCGCGTTGTTGCGCGGGGTGCCGCGAATGGTCTGGTAGATCCCGTCGAGCGACGCGGTGATCGTGAAGAAGATGCGGGTGTTGCCGCCAGGCGACCAGAACGGATTACCGTACGAGCCGTTCGGATCGAGGATCGGGCGGTACACGTAGTAGCCGAGGCTGAACGCGACTTCGCGGGTCGCTTCGTAGTCGACGCTCGCGAGCCACCAGGAGTTCTGGCGCATCGTCGATGCATTCGGGTTCGCCGGAATCGTCGTGGATCCGCCCATCGTGTCGGTAATGGTCACCGACGGCGGCGCATACAGCCACGAGTTCGCGAGGAGGTACATCACGCTCACGCCGAGACCACGAAGCGGGGTGTTGTAACCGAGCGAGAAGATCGACGAGAGGTTGAACGCCGAGTTCATCGGGCCGCCCTCGGAATCGCAGGTCGCGGGGGTGTTGATGTCTGCCGCGCTGCAGCCGAAGTTCGACGCGGTCATGACACCCGACGTGTACTGCGTGAACGCGTGCGTACCCGCGAACGAGATGCCCGCGCTGATATCGCCGGCGTGACCGCCCGGGAGTTCGAAGCTGCGCGAGGCGCCGGCCGTCGCGCCGAGCGCGAAGTACGTTCCGCGTGCGCGCGATGCCATCGAGACCGGGAACAACGCACGAAGCCCGAGCGAGAAGTGAACGCCGCCCACCGCGGGGATGCCGGTCCACACGAGGTCGGTCCACAGGTCGCCCCAGATCGGCTGACGCTGGAGCGTCGTGCCGTTGGTGCCCGAGTCGGCCCACTCGATCGTCATGTCCTGGCGAACTCGCAGCGAGAGGTCTCGCGTGAAGTGCCAGCGGGGACGAAGCGACATCCACCACTGGTAGCTCGGGACCGGCGACTGCTGGACGTTCCGCCAGAGCGTGTCGGGCGTGACCGACTGGTCGAACATGAACGAACTGCCACGGAACGGAAGCGCGGTTCCTGCGCCTTCCGAGGGTGCAGCGTTTCCAGTGCGGTCCGCCGCCATCGCGCTCGCGGGCAACAGCAGTGCAGCCGCAATCGCGGCACCTTGAATCAGGCTCCTCATGGACCTCTCGCTCCTCCGACGACTCGGTCTTCGACGTCTCGACACCCTCGCGGCTGTCGACGAACACAACCTACCGGCAGGTCGCATCGCATGATCCGTGCCATTATTCCCGGCACTCGAACGCTTGTGAAAACGCCATGTTTCAGCAGGTTTCGGCGAACGTTTCGGTCCCCCGCAGGGCGACCGTCAACCCGCTAACGGCGTTCCGCTCGCGAGCGTTAGCCGTCGCCCGAATTGCCGCTCGGGGGGATGCGTCCACCGAGGTAGAGCAACCCGCCGACGAGCGCCACGACCAGCGCGATCGCGAGAATCTTCGAGAGGATCATGGTGGGAAGCGAGCTCGCAGCGCGTCAGCGCGCGCCGCTCTTGAGAACGAGGAGTTGGAAGTTCGAGAAGCCGTTCTGGCCGCAGGTGTAGAGCACTTCGTACACCGTGCGGAGCGGGATCCCGCGATCGGCGATGATCGCGACGTCGCCACGGAACGGCTGGTTGGTGCGCTGCGCAAGATTGCGGGCGGCTTCGGCTTGATCACGCATCTCGGTGTTGAGCGGGTTGATCATGAAGCCGGCCGAGCCACCGCGCTTCTGCGCCGGATCGACGAACCCGTTGCGGAGCGGCACGTTGATGGAACGGCCATTCACCGTGATCGACACGCGCGAAACGATGACCTGCAGTGCGCCCGACGGATCGGTGTCCGAACTCGAACGCGGAAGGCGAAGGTCGTCCGACTGCGGGATGTTGCCCGCCGAAGACGCGAGCGACTTCAGGAGGAAGACCAGAATAATGGTCATCATGTCCAACATCGGAGTGATGTTGAGATAGTTGATCGCTCCCTCGTGCTTGTGGCGACGTTTGGCGCGAGCTAGCGCTCGCTTCACATCCAGCGCGCTGGCTTTCTCGTGGGTCGCTGCGGGGGCCGTAGCCATCGTGTTCCTCGGTCTCGCTACTGAAGGATGCCGAGTGCGGGCTCGGTGAACATGTCGCGTGCGCCGGCGCGCGTCTCGCGGAGGTGATCGAGCGTCAGGACGAGCACGTGATACGGAACGTCGCCGTTCACTGCCACCTGGATGTTGCGCCGCGTTGCCAGCTGCTCACGCCACTCGGGCTTGTTGCGAGCGGCTTCCATACAGCGCGTCAGCCCTTCGCCGTCGTACTCGCCGCGCAGCATCGGGACCGTGATCGCGGCAGCGCCGACGGTCGTGCAACCGGGCTGGAGAAAGCCCCCCGGCGCACCCACGATGTACCCGTCGCGCGTGATCTTCACCGTGAGGTTGATCTCGTCGGCATCGGGAACGCTGTTGCTCCCGGTACTCGCTCGCGGCGCCGGCACGGAGATCGTCGCGGTGAACACCGTGGTGATCGTCGCGAGGATGAACATCAGGATGTTCGTGATGATGTCCAAGAACGGAACGATGTTGAGCTCGCCGGCCTCGTCCGCAGGATCCATCTCCTTCGGCTTGGCTTTGCGCTTGATGACCGCGAGCTGTGCTGCAGAGAGCTTGCCTGCCATGGTCCCTCTCGGCGTCCCGACGACGTGGTTCTCACGCCGCCGACCCTGACGCTATCCCTGCGAACGCTGCGTGGTGAGAAGGTTCGTCAGCTTCGCCGACGTCGACTCGAGATCCGAGATGATCTTCTTCGCCTGACCCGAAATCAGAAGATGCGCGGTCATGCAGAGAAGCGCGATGCCGAGACCGAGTGCGGTGTTCAACATGGCTTCCGAAATACCGCGTGCGAGCGCCTGCTGACGCAGCCCGGGATCCTGGATGCGGTCGAGCGACGAGAAGGTGTGAATGAGGCCGAGAATCGTGCCGAGAAGGCCGAAGAGCGTGCCGATGTTCGCGAGCGACCACAACGCGCCGATGCGCTTGTTGACGGTCGGCTCGATGTCCATGATCTGCTCTTCGATCGCCGTGACGATCGCTTCGTCGCCACGGTTGTACTGCATGAGACCCGCGCGGAAGACGCGGAGCAGCGGCACGTCGGCCGCTTCGCACAGCTTGATCGCGCGATCGATGTTGCTCGCCTGTACGAGCTTGCGGACCTGCGCGAGCAGCTCACGCGAATTCACGCGGAACTTGGTCGACAGGAAGATCGTTCGCTCGGTGATCGTCGCGAGGCAGATGACGACGACGAAGAGGTTGACGAAGAACGCCCAGCCCACCTTCTCGTAGAACTCTTTGATTCCGCCCGCCGAAGCCTGATTGGCCGCTTCGGTCGCTACCACGAGCAGTTGAACCAGTGCCGCCTGCATCGCCTACGCTCCTTCTTCCTGACTCTTCTATCGTTCGCGCTCTTCGCGCGTGACAGCCGAACCGTTTGGATACGGTGTTTCGAACGTCCCCCGCGACGACGTCTACCAGAAGCGTCGGTTCCCGCTCTCGGCTTCCATCGCGTCGATCTTCGAAATCGAGCGCAACTTCATAGAGCGCGGCAACTTTTCTCGCAGGAACAAGCGTGGGGACCCTATCTTGCGCTCCGCGACGTTGTCAACGCCTTCTGGGGTGCGAACGGCCACGCGGAAAATGCGGTGCCTGCGCCTCGCGAGATGCGCGCGACGATCGGAGAGCCGCCGACCGAAATCCCCATAGGATTTGAATCTCGCTGCTCGACGCGCGCGCCTGGTGTCCGTTCCGTAGCACTTGTCAGGTGTCCCCGTCTCACTGGTGGCCGAACGCGAGCACCGGCCAGCGGCGTCGGCCATGGAAGCGGCCGTGCGGGACCACCGCATAGATAGCGATGGCTCTCTGTCGGACGTGCGTGAGCATCCGTCTGGCGAAGCAGCCGCTCTGACGGCCGTGCGTGGCCACATCGCCGGTTCGATTCGACGCCTGGAGTCCGCGCGTGACCGATCGGCACTTCGCAGCTCCCCCGCCCCCGGAGCGAACCGCCATACGCCGCTCATCGGGTCCGACCGAGAGGTCCTGGTGCACCCGGCACCGCGCGAGCTGCCGGGTCTGTCGTGCCGAAGGATCCCTTGGCGTACGCAGGGATAAGACGTTGGACGAAGATCTGTGACCTGTCGGTCCCCATCCGTCCGAGGTTCAGTAATTCCGACCAGGATGCACACAAACCGTGTTGACATACGAATGTCGCCCGGTACCATCCCTCGCAGTCGGCCCGCCTACCCGGAGCATTCCGGGGGCGAAGTCGACTCCCGAATCGTCCGACCGACCTCGCGATCCCTACTTTGCCACTTACTTTCCGATCGCGATCCGTGGCAGCCTCCGTCGCGCTTGGCGCCGAAGGCCGTTTTCACGGTCAGACGTAGTCCGGGTCGATTCTACGCGCAGAGAGTCTGAAACATTCCGAGCGCGTCGTTGTCCGCATCAGGAACGCAACCATCTGCCGGCTTGACCGCCGGCTTCGCATCAGAGTTCGAGGAGGAGCCGCGATGTTGCACACGTTGGGTGAGCACTTCAAAGAGGGTGGATGGGGCATGTGGCCCATCGTGTTCTGGGCCGTTTTCGTTATCGCGATCGTCGTCGAGCGATCCATGTACCTG
>CBIHQZ010000462.1:0-5869 GCA_966212315.1 uncultured Myxococcales bacterium | reverse complement strand
CTGCGCGGTGGTGTTCGCAGTGTTGTCGCCCGGCTCTTGCTGCGACTGATCGCGCGGCGTGTCGGGGTTCGCAGGAGTGGGAACCGCGGGGCCGATCGTGCTGGTGTTGTGTTCGCCCGCGGGCGGCGGATCGGCCGCCGTGTCGTTGCCGCCACCGTGGTCATTCGAGTCGCCGCTGGCGTGTGCAGTGGCCGTCTGTTCGGGCGCGGTCTGCGCGATGGCGTCGCCGCCGGACGCGAGCGCGCACAGCGCGAGAAGCGCGCGGACGGAAGATCGAGAGGTGCGGGAGCGAGTGGGCATCGACACGATAGGGAAACGAAACAGGCGCCGACCATTGGCCGACATCGCACCTCGGGTCAACCCTTGGACGCAGCCGCGGCCCGGAGCTTCAACGCACGCGAACATTCATCGTCGAGCTGGCGTACCGGTGCGGGAAAAGGGCCGCACGCGCGAAGAAACGCTACAGTCGCGCCGCCGATGTCATCTCGCGTTCGAACCGCCGCCGCCATCGTTACGACGCTCATTGCGATCGCCACTGTTGCAATTGCTCCGCTCGCGCTGCGTCGTGATGCGCATGCCGATCCGCCGTCGCGCGTCGCCGCAATCGCATCGGTGAACAGCGCGAGCAGCGCGCCGCCCGACCCATCGACGTCTGCATCGTCATCGCCGCCATCGTCGAACGCACCGACGTCGTCTGCGCGCTGCAACGAACAACACGCCGACCCCGCGCTCATTCGTCGCAACTACATTCCCATCGGCGGATCGCCCGAAGACGTGCGTCGTCGGCGCGAGGCGCACGCGGCTGCGATTCGTCTGCGCAGCGAGCGCTACGGGTACTTCGAGGGCTTCGGCAACGCGTCGATGAACCCGCACCCGCCGTCGTTCTACACCGAGGTCGCGCAGTTCATGGGGCTGCCGGTGCGGGTGAACCGCGCGATCGTCCCCGCGCTCGCGTGCGTAGAGCGCGACATCGCCACGCGCTGCGTTGCCACCCCGTATCACCCGCGACATCTCGAGGGGCTGCGCCCGGCGAATTCGTTCCGCGGCGGCGAGGTGAGCAATCACGTGTACGGCATCGCAGTGGACATCGACCCGCAGCGCAATCCTTGTTGTGGCTGCGGCACGATGTTCGCGAACCATCCGGGCTGCACGCGACACGCGAACACCGTGTTCGAGCGGATGGAGATGCCGCCGTGCTGGATCGAATCGTTCGAGCGCTACGGCTTCTACTGGCTCGGCAACGATCACCAGCTGCGTGATCTGATGCACTTCGAGTTCCTCGCCGATCCGGTGCGGATCGCGGGGTAGTCGGATCGACCTCACCCCCGCTGCCGCGCGCCCCTCTCCCTCCGACGCCACCGAGTCGCGGCGTTACGCAGGCGTCGTCGAAAGAGGGGCTCGAAGGATGATTTGTGGTGAGTGATCAGGTCACGTCGTGTGTGCAGCCCGCGGACGTGGATGGCATGTGGCGAGCGCGCTACGAGGGCGACCGCGAGCGCGACGCGTGTGATGGGCGCGTCTGCGACTCGCGGCCCGCGCGCGAGCGTGTGTCTTGCGCGTCGACTCCCGCCAAGTGACACGACTCTCGCGTCTCCGCCGGCCACACTGCCACCCGCGCAGTCCACCGATCACGCCACCATCGTTCCAGCCCCTCTCTCGACGATGCCTTGCGTTCGCGCTGCACCGGTGGCATCGGAGGGAGAGGGGCGCGGCGGCAGCCGGGGGTGAGGTCACGCCTCCGCGTTGTTCACCCGCGCGACGAGCCCCGCAATCACCCCGAACGCGGCAACGAGCCCGACCAGTGCACCGATCCCGATGCCGTATGCGCGGGGGTAATCGTGATGCGCGAGGAAGAACGATGTCATTACGACGAACCCCAGCGCGCCGAGACCGCACAGCCATGCGGCGCTCGAACTCCAGCGGCCCTGACGATCCGCGATCGCGAGCCCGAGCGTGAGCCACGCACCGAGCGCGCTGAGCACGCCTACGTCGAACACCACCGCGCCGAGTCGCTTCGATTCGCGGCGCGAGGTCTCGTGCGCGTCGTCGAGCGGCTCGAACGAACGGAACGAACAACCAATCCGATGCGCGCCGCAGAACCGCTCGCCGAACAGGCCGATCTCGCGCGCCCCCACGTCGCCGCTCTGCTGCCGCCACGCGGGATGCATCGTGCTCCCGGCGAGCGCGAGGGCGGCGAGGGCGACACCCCACGTCGATGGATGGATGGTGCGCTTCGAGAGGCGCGAGGAAATGATCCACGCCACGAGAAGACAGAGCACCGCCCCGCCCGCGAAGAATGCGCCGTGACACAACTCGAGCGCTTCGACTCGCGGATCGCGCGGCATGCGGCCGAGAACGACAAGCGTTCCCATCGCGAGTGTCGAGGCGCTGCACCAGGCGATGACGCGTGTGATGGTCGCGACACGGTCGGCGCGATCGCGAAACGCGATCAGCAACAGGGAGGACAGCGCTGCCGCGATCGCCGCGAAGCCGGTCACCCGCGCGGCGAACACGAAGGTCGGATAGAGCGTCGCGAGCACTGATTCGCCGCCGAGCGAACGAGTGCGGCATTCGAACGACGTCCGCGCGAAGTTCGAACAATAGTCTTCCTGGAACAGCGTGAGACGCGTGCGCACGTGCACGCCGCCGAGCGTGTGTTCGTGCTGGAACCACGGCAACGCGAGCGACGCGATCGCGCACAGCGCGGCAACGACGAACAACGCGGCGACGAGCTTTCGCATCTCAGTTTCCCGACGGCATCTCGGGCGGTGCCCCGCCATCGGGATACGCCTGCTGGACGAAGCGCGTGCCAACGCCGGGGAGTCGGAACACCTGCGGCGCCTGCTCGCCGGCGAGACGCACTTGCACCGTCACGTTGTTCCCCGGGTTCGGGAAGTAACGCACGCGACGGTTCTGCACCGGTGCCCACACCGCGCGTGTGACCGGCGTGACCTCGGGGAAGATCCGGCGCGCGGTCGGGAACGTTCGTTCGACCAGCGAGAGCACGTGCGTTCCGTTCGCGAGGTTCGTCTCGCCCGCAACACCCTCACCCGATGCGAGCGCGAGAGTCGCGCCGACGAGTGCGATGCGCGGCCCATCGCATCCCACGCGATCGAGTGCGTGTTGCACGAGGTCTGGCATCACGCGATCCGCCACGGCCATCACGAGAAAACCATTCGCATCGACGCACGCGCCTCGGAGCGCCGACATCCCGGCGTGCAACGGTTGACCTGCGATGCCCGTGCCGGCAGTGCCGATCGACCAGTGCGGACCGGTTGTGCCGGTGGTCATCGAGATGCGCAGCGGCCCCGCATCGCTCGCGACTTCGGCGTTCACGACGCGCGCGACGAGGGTGCCGGTGGCGTCGGCCGGTGCGAGCTGTACGCGACGCGGATCGATGCGAACGAGATTCACCCATCGCTCCGGTTGCGCGACATCGGGTCGAATGCGCGTGCGCGCCATCGGCCACGGAAACGGTAGTTGCGAGAGACCCGCGACGTGCCACGTGCCCTCGTTGGAGACCGCGGGGCTCACCACCGATGCGATCGGCGCACCCGGCAACACGGGCCGCAGCAGCAAGTAGAAGAAGTCGCGCGGATTGCGGCGGATGTAGCGCGGCACTTGATGCGGCATGCTCCGCACCATTCGTCTCGCGCGGAACACGAGCCCCGACACGTCTTCCACATCGCCCTCGGCTTCGGCCCCCGACGACGCCACGCGATGTCCCGCGGGCGGGAGCGAGCCGCGACGCTCGACGCGATAGAACTCGAACCCGGTGTTCGTGCCGTTCATGTCGAGATGAACGCCGTACTCGCATCGTGCGGCGACCATCGCGTCGGCGAGTCCGCGCGGGTTCAGATCGGCACCCCAGAAGAACGCTACGTGTTCATCGCGCGTGAGGCACAAGCCACTGCGCGCGGTGCGCAGATCGGCAGGGTTGTTCAGCACCGCACCCCAGTCGTTGCGACCCCACGGGTTGTACTGACCGCCATCGACGAGCGCCGTGAGGTTCTGCCGGAACTCGAGCACCTCGTCGGGAATCTCGCGCTGCTCGGCGGGCCACGATCCGAATGCAGCGTTGCCGTCGGCGAGCAATGCGATCGTCGCCGCGTACGGTTTCGGCGGCAGGAGCAGGGCGCCCTCGGCATACACGCCGTACTCGCCGTGCAGCCCTTGGAACGCGCCGTTGAAGCCACCGACCAGACGCGAAAGGGTTGCCTCGTCGCGAGGCACCACGCCCGAACCGGTCTCGCCCGTTGCGCCCATCGGTTCTTGAGAACCGGGTGCGACGTGCAACTCGATCTGCCGCGGATCCCAGATGGTCACGTACGCGCGCGCGTCTTCGAGTTCGCGATCGGTTCGAACGAACGTGATGTACATCGGCGGCGGCGCACCTGCGTTGCTCTGCACGAACGGATCGTTCGGCGTGCCGACCGCGCTCCACTCGCCTTCGTGCGCGATCGAATCACCGAGCGGACTTCGCAACGGTTCGGGCGGCCACGCGGCGACCGGCGCTTCGAGCGTGCCCGCGGCCGAATGCACTGCGAGTACGTCGGCAAGATCCGCGGCCGCTTCCTGCTGCTGCGATTCGCGGGTGGTGGTCGCAACGACGCGCGAAGCCCGGCGCGCTGCGGTGCGTGCACGGAATGCGACGGTCTCTGCCCACGCGATCGGCTGAGGGCCGATCCAGGGAATCCCGCGCACTGTGTCGACGGTCCAGGTCACCCAGTTGTCGGCTTCCGATGCGATGCGCGGACGTTCGTGTACGAGCGATGCGCCCTCGCGCACGTGCGGTCCCGACGGATCGATGCGAACGGTGTCGTGTGCCGCGCGGGCGACGAGTGAACCGTCCGTGTCGAACGCGAGTGTGAGGTCGCGTGATGGGTGCTGCAGATCGAAGCGGTCGATGCCGTAGCCGCGTGTGCGCCCGGTCTGTTGCCAGCGTGTGATCGCGCCGCGCATGCGTGCACCGCGATCGGTGCGAGCGTTCAGTTCGCGCACACCCGCGAGGTCGATGATCGAGACCGCCATCGCTTCGCCCGCAACGCGCGTCGCGAACGCCGCGTGTGCGCCGTGAACGACGAGGTCTGTCTCGTCGGCATTCGGTGAGCGGGTGAGATTGGAGACGCCGTGCAGGCTGATGATCCGGTCATCGCCACCGGTGCGCGCGGTGATGACGTACACGTCGGCAGGTTGACCCTGCACTCGCGCGAGGACCATCGCGCGACGCCACGAGAGCCCCGCCGGGTCGAGCCATTGCACCCGGTCGCCGACGAGTTCGAGGTGATGCGATGCGAGCGCGCGGGCGAGGGGACGCCATTCGGCGCGGGCAGCGGCGGCGGCACCGCCGATCAACGCGCACGCCACGGCGGCGCGGATCGCGGGGGCGAATGGAGTGCGTCGCGTCGGATCGCTCACGACGCGGAAGATGCACGCCGCATGCGTCACGAGGCAAGGCCGACGCGGCGCAAACGCTGTGATCCGTTGGGCGTGTTCGATAGACTCGCGCACGAACACATGGGCTTGAACGCGAACTCCGATACTCCTTCGCCGGGTGCGGCCACGACCGTGACGAATCCGAACGTCACGCAGGCCGAACTCGATTGGTACAACAACGTCTACAAGGGCGACTCGGTGCCGCAGTTCACCGTGCGCTCGTTCGTCATGGGGAGCCTCCTCGGCGGCTTCATGTCGTTGTCGAATCTCTATGTCGGGTTGAAGACCGGATGGGGACTCGGCGTCGCGATCACCGCGTGCATCCTGTCGTTCGCGATCTATTCGGGACTCTCGCGGATCGCACCCCGGCTGTTCGGCACGAACCTCTCGGTGCTCGAGAACAACGCGATGCAATCGACCGCGTCGTCGGCGG
>CBIHQZ010000461.1:0-5872 GCA_966212315.1 uncultured Myxococcales bacterium | reverse complement strand
GCGGGCTCGTAGCGACCGGCGCCGAAGACGTAGAGCGTGAGGCCGACCTTGTCGGTGACGCCCGCAGAGATCATGCGCAGCGGGAGAACCATGTTCGCGGTGCTGTAGCGAATGCGAATCGGTCGCATCGCCTGCACGCCTTGTCCGGGCTGCAAGCGCAGCGCGACGAAGTCCATGCCGTGATCGACGTAGTACTGGATGACAGGCTGGACCGCGGGCGGAACGACGTACTGATGCATCGCGAGCCAGTCGGTGAGCGACATCGGGTCGGTGCTGCGAAGGGTGACCGTCTCGTAAGGACCGACGGTGCTCTCGTGCAGCACGGTAACGCTGCTGTCGCGTGCGCTCGCATCGCTCGAGGCCGCGTAGCTCGCGGGCGCGTTGCAACCGAACCCGCCACCGCCGCCCGACGGCATGCCGCACGATGTGCTCAGCGGCGGGGAATCGACCTGCACCGCGGTGTCGGCTTCGAGCGAATCGAAGAACTCACTCGACGCGAGTTCGATGCGAACATCGCCCCACACCGGCAGCACCCACGAGAAGTCGGCCGGGTTGCCGGCATAGCGGATCTGGTCCCACAGGATCGACTCGCCGGGGTGGATCGCAACGGCCATGCGATGGCTGGTCACCGACGTCACGGTGTCGGACGGGCCGTGAAAGCAGCCACCGCACGCGAGCGCGTTGGAGGGGGTGGCGGCGTCGAGTGTGGCGAAGGCGAGGGCGGAGGCTAGTGCGAGGCGAAGCGAAGCGGTGCGCATGAGAAACCTCGTGCCGGATTGTAGACGACTTCGTGCTTCGCGCAGGGTGAACCGAGGAGATGTGAGCGGCGCTCTTACGAGAGGTGCGTCCATCATGGTGAGCTTGTCGAACCACGAACCCGCGCGATGGCGGAGTGGCGTCCTTCGACCGCGCGCCTCGCAGACTCGTCGCTTCGCTCAGGATGACCGGAGGGAATGGCGACGCCGCGCATTGCGAACCGCGACGATGGCGCCGGCGAACGCGAGCGCGATGAATCCGCGAGAGCCAACGGGTGAATTCGATGCAGGCGCCGCGCTGCATCCCGCGACTCGCGTGGCGCGACCCGTGCCGCCGCCAGAGCCGGGCGGGAGAGCCTGTTGCGGGTTCGATGTGTCGACGGGTTGTGCCCGTCCCGGGCCGCCGCATTGCGGGGTGGGACGCGGTCCGATCTCATTGCCGTCACGCACTTGGAAGACGTTCGAAACCGGCGTCGGCCATGCGGAGGCCTGCAGTTGCAGATCGCTGTTGAGGAAGTTCGCGGCGAGGTCGGTGCGCAGTCGCGTGATCCACATGCCGTTCGCGTTCGTCTGCGTCGCGAGATTCCAATCGGTCGTGACCGCGGTGGGATCGCTCGAGCCGTAGACGTAATTGAAGCGCCATTGGTAGCTCGCCGCGTCGGATGCGAACTCGGTGATCCATGCGCGCCCGTTGTCGAGTGATTGCAGCGTCGAACGAAAGACGTCCGCGTAGGTGCTGGTGTTGGTAGTCCAGTTCCATTGCAGCGCGTTGGGATCGATCGTGCCGTTCGCGAAGTTCGCCGCTTCGTAGCGACCGTTGCCGAACACCCACAGCGAGATGCCGACTTTGTCCGCGACGCCCGCGGCGACCATGCGAAGTGGAAGCACCATGTTCGCGGTGGCGTAGCGGATGCGCACCGGCTGCATCGACGACACGCCTTCGCCGGGTCGCAAGCGGAGCGCGACGAAGTCCATGTGGCGATCGACGTAGTACTGGATCACCGGTTGAATCGCGGGCGGCACCACGTAGGCGTTGCTGGCGAGCCACACGTTCAGCGCGTTCGCGTCGGTGCTGCGGAGGGTGACGGTCTGATACGGACCGACGACCTCTTCGTGGAGAATGGTCACGCCCGCGTCGGACGCGGTTGCGACGTCCGCGGCGCTGGCGTCGCGGGCACTGAAGTCGTTGTACGGACAACTGAGATTGACGAACGGCGCGCGGATCTGTGGCGCGCTCAGTTGATCGAGCAGTTCGAAGAAATCGTTCGTCGCGAGTTCGATGCGGACATCACCCGAGACCGGCAACACCCACGAGAAGTCCTGCGGCGCGCCGGTGTAGCGGATCTGATCCCACAGGATCGACTCGTCGGCATGCACCGCCATCACCATGCGGTGATCGGTGACGACCTGAACGGTCTGACTCGGACCGAAGCATCCGCCGCACGCATTCGCGATAGAGGGCGCCGCAAGGGTGGCAGCGGCGAGCGTGGTGAAGGCGAGCGCAAACGACGTGAGCTTCGGACGACGCATGGGGGAATCCTCCGATGGGGTGCATGAGCAATGCCCGGGCCGCACGATGTTTCGCGCGGTTCCGTCGGAGCGCGGGCGCGAAGCACCCCATTCGTTGCGAGGTTCGGGCTCTTTTCTGGCCCGGACTGGCACAGCGATCGAACGCTAGCCGCGCACGCGCGCGACGAACCAGATCGCACCGAGCAGTGCGATCGCGATCGATGCGGGAAATTGCACGCCGCGGCGATAGTCGAAGCGACGCGCGCCGAACGTCATCGCGGCGGTGATGGCGCCGATGGCGAGTGCGACGACGAGTGCGTTGCGTTCGAATTGCGCGAAGAGTGCGCTGGCGGCGAGGGCGAAGAACGCGAGCCACACTGTGTCTCCGCGGCGGCGGTCGGCGGCTGCGCGCGCGAGAAGAAGCAGCACCGGAAACGCCAGGCACACGACCGCGAGCTGTCCGACTTCGACGCCCACGTTGAATGCCACCAGCGAGAGCACGAGACCGCGCGACGGCAGGCCGAGATCGCCGAGCACCGATGCGAATCCGAATCCGTGGACCAGGCCGAAGGCGAACGCGACGAGCCACCGTCGGCGCGGTTCCGAGGCGCGAAGATTCTCGATCGCGACGTACACGATCGAGAGCGCGATGCACGACTCGACCACACGCGAGGGCAATCGGATCAGACCGAGCGCTGCGGTGATCAAGGTGATCGAGTGCGCGACCGTGAAGGCCGTCACGATGCCGAGTGTCGCGCGCAGTCCCTCGCGCTTGCCCTTGGCGGCTGCGGCGAGGAGCAGCCCGAAGAGAAACGCGAGATGGTCGTAGCCCGTGAAGATGTGCTCGACGCCGAGCGTGAGGTAATCCGCGAACTGTGCGGCCAGTGACGCGCGCCCGGAAATGACCGCTTCGCGCCGGTCGTTGCGAAACGTGAGCTGCCGGTCCCCGCCGAATGCGTGGACGCGGGCGAGTGCTTGATGAAGCGGGTCGACGTCGAAGAAAAGGTCGTAGCGAATGCGCAGATCGTCGATCTGCCGTGCGCACTCGAAACGCGCGGTGACGACGAGGGCAAAGCTCGCATCGCGCGCGCGTTCGCGGATGAATGCCGGCGCGGAAGCGTGCGCACTGCAACTGCCCGTTCCGTTGGTGACGTGGATGTGAGCGAACACGTATCGCACCGCGCGCTCGGCATGCATCGTCGCGTCGCTTCGTGAGGGAACGACCAGCGGGGATCCCGACAGCGGCTCGCCGAGATCGGTCGCGGCGATCTGCGCTTCGATCGTGGCGCTTCGTCCGTCGACCTCGATCGCGAGATCCACGGTCGACGATTGGTGCGCGTCGGCAGCGCGGGGACACGCGATCAGTGCGAGCAACGCGAAGAGCGCAGCCGTTACGACGTCACGACAGCGATGGAGTTCGCGTGGTGTCACGCGACGCGGGAGGAGCCGAAAGGACGTTGCGCGAGGTGGGACGAGGATCGATTCACGCCGGCGCGATTGTCGTGCGCGCGTCGCAATGCGTCCAGCGCAACGGATCGCGCGGGACCGCGAGAAGAGTCAGCTCTTCGCGTTTGCCGAACGCTTGCGACGGATCACTGCCGCCGCGGTCGCGAGTGCCGCGAGGACGAGCGCAGCATCACGCGCACGACCCGATTCCCACGGACGCGCCGCACACATCACCCCGCTGCCGGTGCTCGTGCCGTACACCACGTCCGAGCCACATGAACGCGCGGGGCGCGGCCCGATCTCTTGCGTCGTGTAGAGCGTGTTGCTCACGGGCTCGGTGTCGAGACTCGGTTGCAGCACCAGATCGCTGTCGAGGAAACGGCTCGAGAGATCGGTTCGGATGCGGGTCACCCACACGTTCGGATCGTATTGATGCGTGGCGAGCGCGAAGTCGGACACCGAAGTCGGCGGCTCGACCGGCGGATCGACAGGCGCGGCATCGCTCGGATCACCCGCGTCGTTCGGATCGGCATCACCCGCGTCGTCGGCATCGTCGCTCGCGTCGACCACCGGCACATCGGGCGGGCCGGCGTCGAAACCACCGGGGTTGAATGGCTCGTAGAACGAGTAGCGGATCGAATCGCTGCTGTTCGCGAACTCGGTGATCCACGAACGACCGTTCGATGTCGCTGCCTGCGTGTCGCGAAAGACATCGCGATAGTTGCTGGTCGACGTCGTCCAGTTCCATGCGAGGTCGCGCTGATCGATCGTCGCGTTGCCGAAGTTCTGCGACTCGTGACGACCGTGCCCGAACACCCACAGCGTGATGCCGACCTTGTCGGCGACGCCGGCGGCAACCATGCGAAGCGGAAGCACCATGCTCGCGGTGGCGTAGCGAATGCGCACCGGCTGCATCGACTGGATCCCCTGACCGGGATGCAGGCGCAGCGCGACGAAGTCCATGTGCCGCTGCACGTACCAATCGATCACGGGCTGGATCGCGGACGGAATGACGTACGAGTTCGAACGCAGCCAGTCGGCCAGCGCCATCGTGTCGGTGCTGCGAAGGGTCACCGTGTCGTACGGACCGACCGTCTCTTGGTGGATCACCTGCACGCTCGAATCGCTCGCGGCACCCGCGTCCGCGAACGACGCCGAGGGAGCACCGAACCCGCCGCGCGAGTTCGAACATGGCGTAAGCGTCGGGCCGATCACGCGCACCGCCGTCGACGAGTCGAGTTGTTCGAAGAACTCACTCGATCCGAGTTCGACCCGCACGTCGCCCGACACCGGCAGCACCCACGAGAAGTCTTCGGGCGCGCCGGTGTACTTGATCTGGTCCCACAGGATCGTCTCGTCGGGATGGATCGCGAGGACCATCCGATGGTCGGTGACCACCTGCGGCGAATCGACGGGGGCGAAACAACCGCCACACGCCTGCGCCGGCTTCGCCGCTGTCAGCGACGCGCCGAGGAGGGAGACGGCGATCGGGAGGGCAACGGCGAAGCGGCGCATGCGTGTCATGGCAGGGTCGTTCAGCAACCGACGGGCCAGCGTGCGCATGATGAAATATCAGCGGAATTCTCCCTGGCGATTGCGCCATCGTGTGCCGTGCTACGGTTCGCACCCGCATGCCCGACTACCCCA
This sequence comes from uncultured Myxococcales bacterium, assembly GCA_966212315.1. Classification (GTDB taxonomy): domain Bacteria; phylum Myxococcota_A; class Polyangia; order Polyangiales; genus CBIHQZ01. Next base: position 515 of record CBIHQZ010000461.1, on the reverse strand, counting down.
CCGCACCGGTTCGCGTCGTGGTGCCCGAGCGACCGAAGGCGCTTTCGGTGGGCGAGTTCAATCGTGCGGTGAAGGGCTCGCTCGAGGATCGATTCCCCGCGGTGTGGATCGAGGGCGAGATCGCTTCGAGCAAGATCGCCGCGTCGGGGCACGCGTACTTCGACCTCAAGGACGAGCGCGAAGAAGCGCGGGTTTCGTGCTGTTTGTTTCGCGCGCAGATGATGCGAGTGCGAGCCAAAGTGCGCGACGGCGAGCGAGTGCTGGTGCGTGCGCGGGCGTCGCTCTATCCGGCGCGTGGAAGCTTTCAGCTCATCGTCGACACGATGCTCCCTGCCGGCGCGGGAACGGCTGCCGCGGCGCTCGAGGCGCTCAAGCGGAAGCTCGCGAACGAGGGGCTCTTCGCGGAGGAACGAAAGCGACGTTTGCCGCGCTTTCCGCGGGTACTCGGGGTCGTGACGTCGGGACAGGGCGCTGCGTTCCACGACATTTGCCGCGTCGCGATGGATCGCTGGCCG
>CBIHQZ010000460.1:0-5873 GCA_966212315.1 uncultured Myxococcales bacterium | reverse complement strand
CGACATGATCACGCCGAGGATCATCCCGAGGATGATCGAGCGGACGGTGAGCTGTTTGACGCCTTCGCCGCGGTAAGTGGTCTTCAACCATTCGCGGTCGCGTTCGACGATCTGTTCGGGTGTCATGCGGCTTTCGGCGTGCGGTGGAAGTGAACGAACTCAGATCTTGCGCGGCTTCTTCAAGCGCGTCGGTGAAGGGTGCGGATGGTCGTGCGCGGGTTCGCCCTGCGCATCGGGATGCGAGTGCGGATGTCCGTGCGCGTGCGCGTGTTCGTGCGCGTGCCCTCCCCTTCGCAGCGCGGCGCCTTCGGCGATCGCCGCAGCCGCTTGCGCAGGGAGCGCGGTGATCACGGCACGTCCGTGCTCGACACCCTTGGTGGCGATGATCCGGTCGCACGCCACCCGCAGCTCTGCGGCCGGACCGCGCATCACGATGACTTCGAGGCAATGATCGTGATCGAGATGAACGTGCAGCGTCGAGACGACTGCCTCGCCGAGTTCGTGCTGCATCTCGGTGAGCTTCTCGGTCAGCTCGCGCACGTGATGGTCGTAGACAATGGTGAGCGTCGCCGCGCCGATGCCGCCTTCGGCTACGTGCTCCTCGGCGAGATCCGCGCGGATCAGATCGCGCAGCGCCTCGGAGCGATTCGCGTAGCCGCGGCGCTCGATGCGGCGATCGAAGCGCTCGAGCAGGTCACCGTCCATCGCGACGCCGAAGCGGACCAGTTCACGGGTGGTCATGGGCGCGCGGAGCGTATCGCGAAACGGAGGGCGTACCTGGCGGATCCGCCATGCCGGATCGCGCTCCGCCACCCCGAGTCTTCGCAACCGCGCGGAACTCCGCGGCGGCACCTGGCGGGCAAACGACTGCGCGTGTGGGATCGCGTCGATGACGATCTCGTCGAGCGCGTGATCGAAGGCGACACGACGCGCTGCAATGCGCTCGGGTTGTACTGGGTCGTGCGCGCGATCGAAGAAGCACCGTCGGCATTGCGGCTCGCCGAAGATCCCGAGGGGCGCGTGCTGGTGCCCGATCGGGTCGAGCGAGAGCGCGAAGCGCCGGCGCGGGCACGGGAGCAGGAAGCGGCCGCTCGCCGCATCGCCGAACTGGAAGCGGAGCTGCGTCGACGTCAGGGCGAGCAAACGCCGCGGCAAGCGCTGAAGTCGGTACAGCGCGAACCCCGTCGATGCTGTCCGTCTTGAAGCACCACCCGAACATCCGTACAGTGCCGCCCTGCCATGCCGAAAGCGCCCTGGGAGCGTGAACGCGGGATCGAGAGCGTGCTCACCGGATGGCGCTCGCGCCGCACGTCCGACGCATCGATCGTCGTCGATCAACCGATCCCCGCGCGCGCCGGCAAGTACGCGCCGATCCCCAGCGACCTCGATCCACGCCTCACGCGCGCCCTCACCGCCCGCGGCGTAAAGCAGCTCTACACGCACCAGGCGCAGTCGTACGCAGCGGCCACCGCGGGGAAGCACATCGTGGTCGCGACACCGACCGCGTCGGGCAAGTCGCTCTGTTACAACCTCCCGATCGCCCACGCGCTCGCACGCGATCCGAATGCGCGCGCGATGTACCTCTTCCCGACGAAGGCCCTCGCGCGCGATCAAGAAGTGGCCCTGCGCGAACTGCTGCGCGAGGCGAACATCGAATCGGGCGCATCGGTCTACGACGGCGACACGCCCGGCGACGCACGGCGCGCGGCGCGCGAACGCGGCGGCGCGATTCTCACCAACCCCGACATGCTGCACAGCGGGATCCTTCCGCATCACGCGGCGTGGGCGCGGATGTTCCAGTCGCTGCGCTTCGTGGTGATCGACGAACTGCACACCTACAAAGGCGTGTTCGGCTCGCACCTCGCGAACCTGTTGCGAAGGTTGCGACGCATCGCGAGGTTCCACGGCAGCGATCCGGTGTTCCTGTGTGCGAGCGCGACGATCGGCAATCCGCGCGAGCATGCGTCGCGGCTGATCGGCAGCGAGGTCACGCTCGTGAGCGAGAGCGGAGCGCCGTCGGGTCCGCGGCGCGTGATGCTCTACAACCCGCCCATCGTGAACGCGGAACTCGGGATCCGCGCGAGCTACCTGAAGACCGCGGTGCGGCTCACCTCGGATCTCGTGCGCGCGGACGTCAGCACGATCCTGTTCGGGCCGTCACGCAACGGCGTGGAGACGATGTTGCGCTACGTGCGTGATGCACTCGCGAAGGACGTCCCGGCGGAAGCGATTCAAGCGTATCGCGGTGGGTATCTGCCCGAGACGCGACGGCGCATCGAGCAAGGGCTGCGCGCCGGCGACGTGAAGTGCGTGGTGGCGACGAATGCGCTCGAACTCGGGATCGACATCGGCGAACTCGATGCGGTCGTATGCGCTGCGTATCCGGGCAGTGTTGCCGCGACGTGGCAGCGTTTCGGCCGTGCCGGACGTCGCGGAGAGTCATCGCTCGCGGTGCTGGTGACATCGAGCGCGCCCATCGATCAGTACCTCGCGCGCGAGCCGCAGTACCTGCTCGATCGCCCGGTGGAAGAAGCGCGGATCGATCCCGACAACGTCGAAGTGCTCATCCAGCACATGAAGTGCGCGGCGTTCGAGCTGCCGTTCGAAGCGGGCGAGGCGTTCGGCGATCTCGACGGCGAAGCGACCGGCGATGCGCTCGCGTTCCTCGCGCAGAACGGCGTGATCCACAAGAGCGGCACGCGCTGGCACTGGATCACCGATCAGTACCCGGCGCAGAACGTGTCGCTGCGCAATCTCAGCTGGGACAACTTCGTCGTCGTCGACCAGGCGCAGAACAACAAGGCCATCGCCGAAGTGGATTTTCGCAGCGCGCACACGACGCTTTTCGAGCAAGCGATCTATCAACTCGAAGGCGAGACGTTCCAGGTCGAGCGGCTGGACTACGAGAATCACAAAGCGTTCGTGCGCAAGGTCGAGCCCGACTACTTCACCGAAGCGCAGACGAACATCCGCGTGAACGTGCTCGACGAGAACGAGACCGCTACGATCTCGAACGACACGCGTCTTCCCGCGGCGCTCGGCGATGTCAACGTGGTGGCGCGCGTCGTCGGCTACAAGAAGGTGAAGTTCTACACGCACGAGAATCTCGGATACGGCGACGTGAACCTCCCCGAGATGCAAATGCAGACCACTGCCTTCTGGTTCACGCTCGCGGAGGAACTCGTGCAAGCGCTCGCGGGGCGCGAAGACCAGCTCGGTATGCCGGCAGGGCGCGCGAATGTGCTCGAGGGGATGCGCGGTCTCGCGCACGCGCTCGAAGCGGTCGCATCGCTCGCGCTGATGTGCGACCCGCGCGACATCGGCTACACGCTCGGCGACAAGAGCGACGGCACTGCGCCTCCCTCGAAAGACGGCGCGCCCGGCTTCGACCCGACGATCTTTCTCTACGACAACATCGCGGGCGGCGTCGGCCTCGCGGCGGCGGCGTTCGAGCGGCGCGAGGAATTGCTGTCGCGGGCGAGGGAGTTGGTCGAGACGTGCCCGTGCAAAGAGGGCTGTCCCGCGTGCGTGTCGCCGGGAGACATCATGGCGGGACGCCACGGACGCAAAGCGATGGCGATGGAGATCTTCGGCGTGCTCGGTGTGCCGCTGCCGATGTGACGGCGGGGGACTGACCTCACCCCCGCTGCCGCGTGCCCCTCTCCCTCGATGCGCAGCACCTGGCGCGCTCGGCGCGGCGCATCGTCGAGAGAGGGGCTCGAAGGATGAGGCGTTGGGGTGAACGGCGCGAGTTGTCGTGCGGCAGGCCGAGGACGTCGGGGGCGCAGGGCGTCACGTGGCGAGCGAGGGGCATGGCGGCTGGAGGCGATTCGTGCGCGATGCGCGGCCGGAAGCGGTGCGTGGGCGATGGGATGGTCGGCGGCGGTGCGTGCGCGATGCGCGGCCGGAAGCGGTGCGTGGCGATGGGTGGTCGGCGGCGGTGCGTGCGCAATGCGCGGCCGGAAGCGGTGCGTGCGCGATGGGTGGTCGGCGGCGATCCGTGCCGCTCATGCTCGAGGCAAACGCGGTGCACTGCGCTCGCAACGGTTCGTGCGCTCGGACGGCCGGGTCGCCGGCGCTCGAATCACGCCACCATCGTTCGAGCCCCTCTCTCGACGACGCCTGCGTTGCGCGCGCTACGCGGTGGCGTCGGAGGGAGAGGGGCGCGCGGCAGCGCGGGTGAGGTCTCGCTCCACCGAGTGCTACGCTCTCGCACCGATGCCCGACGCACTCGTCATCGATTCGACGGACGTCACCGTCCGTCGCGAAGGACTGGGCCGGCGTCTGGGATGGATCGCGACCCTCTCGGCCGTTCTTCCGTGCATCGCGAGCATGGCGATGCCGGCCGGTCTCGAGCCGATCGCGCCCTTCCTTCTCCTGACGATGGGGTTGTCGCCCGTCGTCGCGCTCGCCGCCGTCGCAGTGCGGTGGCAACGCGCGTTGCGCAACGTGCCTGTTCGCATCGACTCGAACTCGATCGTCATCGGGAGCGCATCGTCGGCGCTCCGAGTCGACCGCACCGCCATTACGCACGGGTGGCATCTGCCCGGCATTCCCGATCGCGTCGAGTGGGCGCTTCGCGATGGCAACGTCGTGCGCATCGGTGTCGCGAACGAAGCGGAAGCGCATCGCGTGCTCGCGGCCAGCGGTGTCGACGTGCGGCATCGCGCCGTCTCCGTGCGTCTCGGGACCGCCCCCGGACTCTTCGCGCTCGGCGCGCTCGGGTTCATCGTCGCCATCTGCCCGGCGACGTTCGTGACCGCGATGTTCGAACGCTCTTCACCGGGACTCGACGCGGCGCGCGGACCGTTGTGGTTCGCGATGATCATTACCGGGATCGCGTCGACCATCGCGCTCCTCGCGCCGCCACGCGTGACCGTTGGCGCCGACGGACTTTCGGTGCGACGGACGATCGGATCGCGCTACGTCACCTTCGCGGACGTCGAAGCAGTGGTGAACGACCCGCTCGAAATCGTGCTCATGATTCGCGGCGGAACACCCCTGCGGCTGCCGCTCGCGGACATCGCGCTCGAACAACGGCGAGCGCTCTTTCGTCGCATCGAAGACGCGCGCCTCGCGGCCCGGCGCCGGGTCGATCCGGGCGTCGCCCACGATCTTCTCGCGCGCAATGGCCGCACACTCGACGACTGGCGCGCGGCGCTGGCGGCAATCGCGCGCGGTTCCGAGAGCTATCGCGCGACCACGATTCGTCGCGATGATCTCCTGCGCGTGCTGGACGATCCCGCGTCGCCCGCCGAGACGCGCATCGGCGCTGCGATGGCCCTCGCGGCCGAATCCGATTCCGACGGGAAAACCCGCGTCCGCGTGGCCGCGCTCGCTTGTGCGAGCGAACCGTTGCGGGTCGCACTGGAACGTACCGCCGATGGCGCGCTCGAAGCCGACCACGTCGCCGACGTGATGGACCTCCCGACGACGCGCCGACGCAGCTGAAGCACGCACGCGTCGTTGAACGCGCCGACCGCGCCGCGATAGAGTCGTGCGCGCCGGATGAACCTGAAGCGAAAGCTCGCGAGCCTCCACACCGCCGGCCCGGGATCGCATCCCGCGCAGCGCGAAGAGCCGTCGTCCGCGCAGGCATCGAGCGATCCAGCCAACGATGCGGTGACGCTCGCGACCGCTGCCGATGGATCCGACGCGGCCCAGCCGAGCGAGGCTTCGCGCGCGGCACGCATCCAGGATCTGCGCGGTCGCATCCACGCGATGATGGCGCGTCCGCGCACGCCCGCCATTCGTCGCGCCGATCCCGCCGCCGGGCTCGACTCGCTTCCGTTCGCGAAGAGCGAGCGCGACGAAGGGATCGTTCACGCGCGCATCCAGCGCTATCCGGCGACGCAGCGTCACGGCAATGTCCC
>CBIHQZ010000459.1:0-5880 GCA_966212315.1 uncultured Myxococcales bacterium | reverse complement strand
GGCGTGCGCGGCGAACAGGTCGTTCCGCTTCCGATTCCTCGCCCGGCCGACGCGCCGCCGATGGCCCTCTCGATCGACACCGGCGTCGTGGGCTTCGTCGGTGACTCACTGGTGTTCTCGGTACTCGTCTCGCGCGAGCACGAGAGCTGGGCTTCGGATGTCGTCAAGGAAGCGACGGCTCACGCGCTCGATGCATCGGGCCGATGGCGCGCGCTCGGCACGATGCGATTCCGCGTCGGCGACATCTGGATGATCCACTCGGCCGCGCGGTGGAGCGAAGCACTCGGGATCCGGATCGAAGCGGGAACCGTTGCGGACGTGCCGTGAGAGGCGCGCCGTGAGTTCGATTTGCGCGAGAGCGGTCATGGCCTGCAGTGCGCGATTCCAAGCCGAGCGATAGCGCGCGAGCGATATCAGTTCTCTCGCACCGGCAGCGGGTGAACGTCGTCGGCTTCGTCCGACATTCCCTGATGCCGATTGGCGTCGCACGAGATCTCCCACGGAGTCACTTCCGCGGTGCGCGAACCATCGACGACGAACGGGTCGCGCGCGGCCGTCGCTTGCGCGTCCACGAGGTCGTGCGCGCGAATGATCACCATGCCGCCGGAACCATCGCGAAACGGCCCGCACGAGACCAGCCGCCCTTCGGTGTCGAGCGCGCGCAGATAGCGAACGTGCGCGCGAATCACGTCGAGCGCTGCGGTCTTTCCCGCGACCGGTCGCAGTCGAATCACGTGGCGCACGAACGCATTGTCCTCGCGACCCCAGTACACGTCGCGCAGATAGTCCGCCCGGCGCGCAGCCTGGACGGGCGTCGCTGCTCCGGTGAGCATCGCGAGCCGTTCTGCGAATCGCGACGCACCCCACGGCCGCGCGGTGACGATCGCGCCTTCCTGCACGACGTCGCGATCGACGTATCGCGTTCGCGCGAAATGCGGCGCTGCGAATGCGAGCAGAGGCTCGAACTCCGGTGCGGATGCGAACCGCTGGGTGCACGTGTGCGTGCACGCGCGGCCATCGAGTGCGCCCGCCTTCGCGAGCAGCACGACGCCGTTGCAGATGGCGCCGGTCGCGATCCACGGCGCGCGGGCAGCGCTCGCGAGAAGCGTGTCGAGCGCGGCGTTGTCGAGCACCGCGCGGATGTCGCCGCCGGGCACGAGCAGGCACCGAAGCGTTTCGAGTTTCGCGTCGTCGAATCGCGCCTCGGCTGCGAGCGTGAGCCCTTCGCGCGTGCGAACGGGCAAGCCGTCGGGGCTCATTACGAGGAGCGGGAAGCGCTCGCTCGACATCGCGACCGCCGCGGCGACCTCCTGGTAGACGCATCCGGGAAACAGCACCAACGCGGTTCGTTGCACGCGGCGATGGTCCGTCGTCGAGTGATCCGCCGCAACGCGTTCTGCACGCTCCGCGATGTTGCGCGGGCGCGCTCAGCGCTTCTTCGCGGAGGGCTTCTTCGCCGTGGATGTGCGCGCAGATCCCTTCTTCGCGGCCGTCGCGGTCTTCTTCGTCGCTGCGCCTGTGCGCGCCGCGGGAATCTTCTTCGCCGGTGCCTTCGACGCCGCTTTCTTCGCGGGAGCCGCGCCGCCGCCGGTCATCGCATCCAGTTCCTTCACGCGCGACTTCGACGCGATGATCCGGTAGCTCCCGATGATGTATTGCTCGACCTCGCGCCAGTCGGGCGACTTGTCGAGCAGCATATCGACGCCGCCGTAACGCCCCACGTACTTCGCGATCGAGAAGCGTTTGTCCGTGTCGACGAGGTGGATCTGATCGTCGAGGCTCACGCGGAATCCCATGCTCATGGTCCCGTTTTCCATGCGCCCCCAGCCGACGAAGATCTTCCCGTCGACTTTGCAGTGAACGCTCCCCCACGGGCGATCTTCGTACGCCCCCGGAAGCTTCAGAACGATCGCCAGCAGTCGGTCGTGAACGGGATCTTTGTCCATCGCGAGAGTGTATCTGCGTCGGCGTTCCGGAGTGGAGAAGTCGGCGGCGAAGACGAGACCTCACCCCAGCTGCCGCTCGCCCCTCTCCCTCCGACGCCGCCGCGCATCGCGCGGACGCTGGCGTCGTCGAGAGAGGGGCTGGAACGATGGCGACGCGAGGAGGGGGCCGGGACGAGGTGGTAAGAGAGTCAGGGGCGTTGAGTGCGCATTGGGGCGCGTTTGCGTCGCCGCGCGCGCTCCACGAATCACTCGGTGGACGCGCGTGTCCTGCCTCGCCTCCGGCGCACCTGTCGCCCTTGCTCGCCAGTCACGCCCGGCGACCTCTACGTGTCGCGCCCGCCGCACTCACAACCAGAGCAGTTCACCAATGACGCATCATCGTTCGAGCCCCTCTCTCGACGATGCCTACGTTCATTGCGCCCGGTGCGGGCATCGAGGGAGAGGGGCGCGCGGCAGCGCGGGTGAGGTCGCACCGGTATCACCGCCAGTGGATGCGGAGATAGTTCTCGACGGTCGCGGAATCCGTCGACGACAGCGCGCGATCGTAGATTGCGATCTCGTGCACCATGCCGCGGAAACGCCCGAAATCGTCGGGGCCGCGGCCGAGCGCACAGTTGTTCGCAGCGTTGAGCGGTGCCGTGTTCGCGCGGACGTTCTGCGAGATGAATCCGGCGCTGCCGAAGAGATCTTCGATGTTCAGGTACTGGCGCGTGAAGTCGAACGACGCGCGAATCGTGAACCGCGTGAAGGCCTGGCCCCAGTTCGTGTCGAGGTCGTTGTTGAACTGACCGAAGCGCGTGACGTTGCGATTCGCCCATCCGAGATGGAACGCGCCGTTCGTCGCGAATGGACCGCCAGTCGCGCATCCGATGGCGTAGTTGCCGGCGTTGTCCTCGGGCGTCGGCGTGATCGGCGTGGCGACGACGTAGGTGGTGTATGCGCTGCCGACCATGAACGCGAGTCGCACGTCGAGATGATCGCGCGCGTTGGCGGGGAAGTCCGAGACGAACGTCGAGCCGTCGAACGTGCCGTCGAAGTACACGCCGCCGGTCCGCACGGCGATCGACGTCGGGCGCGTGAATTGATCGACGTTCACCGCAGGATTCGCGGCGTCGGCGAGATTGTCCCAGCGCGCGACGCAATTGCCGCGCGAGCACGGCACCGTGTGCAGCGAAGCCGAGTTCGACGAGTCAAACCACACGCGAAGACCCGGCACCGTCGGGGGGCCGGCGGTCTCGCATCCGTTCGCGCGATTGCCGTCCATGTCGAAGAATCCGGGCGTGCATGCGCTGTAGTCACAGGCGCCGGCGCCGTTGCAGATCGGGGCGGCGTTCTGAACCGCACACGCGAATGCGCATCCGGTCGCATTGCAGCCGTTGGCCGGTGATCGCGCGACGCAGTTGCTGCCGCAGACCTTGAAGCCCGCGGCGCACGACGAGGGCACACACAACCCTGTGCTCGAGCACGTCATCGCAGTGGAGTTCGGCGCGTTCACGCAGGCCGTACACAACGAGGCCGCGCATCCGTGGATGGGATCGAAGATGGAATAACAGGCGGTGCCGCAGGTCTTGTATGCCGTGTCGCATCGCGCGACCGCGCAGCCCGAGGTCGTGCACCGCAGCGAAGCGGCGTGCGCCGGAGTCGCGCACGCTACGCAGGATCCGCAACCGAAAGCGGGATCGTCGGCACGAACGCACGCGCCACCGCAGCGCACGTAACCGGCGAGGCAGGTGAACCCGCATGCGCCGTCGACGCAACTCGCGGCGCCATTGGCAGGTGCGACGCATCGATTGCCACAGGCGCCGCAGTTCGAGAGATCGGTCGCCGGCCGCGACTCGCACCCGTCGACGGCGCTCGCGTTACAGTCGGCGAACCCCGCGGAGCACGCAATGCCGCAGGTGCCGGACGAGCACGTCGCAGTCGCGTTCGCGCCGCGCGGACAGACGCCGCCACACGATCCGCAGTGATTCGGATCGTTCGCGGTCGCGATCTCGCATCCGTTCGCCCACAGGCCATCGCAGTTGGTGAACCCGGCGAGACACGTGCGCGTGCACGCCCCGCTTGCGCACCCCGCCACCGCATTCGCACCCGCGCTGCAGGCATTGCCGCACGCCCCGCAGTTGTTCACGTCGGTGCGCGCGTCCGTGCAAGAGGTTCCGCAGAGCGTCGGCGTAGCGCTCGTGCACCCGGTCGAACAACCGTACCCGGTGGTCGATGATGCGGACGGCGCACAGACGGGTTCGGTGGGCGCACAACGAACCGCGCAGGAGCCGCAGTGATCGATGGTCGTGATGTCCGTTTCGCATCCGGCGTTCGGCGCGCTCGTGCAGTGCGCGCGGCCAGGACGGCACGCGTCGCTGGCGATGCAGAGACCGTCCACGCATCGGACTGCTTCCGGCAGCACACCGGACAACGTCGAGCAGTCGGTGTCGCACGCACCGCAGTGGTGAACGTCGGTTCGCGCGGAGACGCACGCGCCGTTGCAGTACAGATCGCCGGCGTCGCACGGCCCGGAGTCGAGCGCGGTCGGTGTCGCGTCGACGTCCGCCTGGTCGGCCATGGTCTCGAGTGCGTCGATGACGGGACGATCGGATCCGCCGTCGAAGGGCACGGAGGTGTCGGAGGTTGCATCTCCTCCGCCGCCATCCATCGTGACGTAAGCCTCGGCACACGAGGCAGCGAGCGCGGCGGTGAAGGCCAAGACGAGAGACGAGATCGGAACGAATCGCATGGGGTGTCCTTTCGAATCGCGGCGGTGAGCACGCGTCGGTTGAGCGCGAGACGCGCTGTGAACCCGCTTGATCGAGACGAGCCATCGAAGGTTGCTCCCTCGCTCCGCTCTCGGAATCGATCAGCCCGCTCGTTCCTCGTGCGCGTCGCGTCGGTTCCGCGAATGCAACACTCACCACCTCACGATCGCGTCATGCCTCCTTCCGACCCACGAGGAGATACGTCTTCATCTCGCCCTTGCCTTTCACCTTGATCAGCCCGCGATCCTCGACGTCGAACGTTCCGTTCAGCTTCGCCCACGTCGTCTCGGAGATCTGCACGCGCCCCGGCACGCCGCTCGACTCCATGCGGCTCGCGATGTTCACGGCGTCGCCCCACAGGTCGTAGATGAACTTCTTCTTCCCGATCACTCCCGCGACGACCGGCCCCGTGTTGATGCCGATGCGAATCGACAGAGTGGTTCCATGCGCTGCGTTGAACTCGTCGAGCGCGCGTTGCATGTCGAGCCCCATCGCGGAGATTGCCTCTGCGTGATCCTCGCGATGCTCGGGGAGCCCGGCGACAACCATGTACGCATCGCCGATCGTCTTGATCTTCTCGAGGCCGTGGGTCTCGGCCAGTGAATCGAAGCGCGAGAAGATCTCGTTGAGCATCACGACAAGCTCCGAGGCACCGACGCGCGATGACAAGTCCGTGAACCCGACGATGTCCGCGAAGAGCACGCTCACCTCGGGGAAGCTGTCGGCGATCGTCTCGTGCCGGTCTTTCAACCGCGCGGCGATGCTGTTCGGCAGGATGTTGCGCAAGAGGCGCTCGGCCTTCTCGCGCTCGACCTCGACGAGTTGCGTGAGTCGTTCGAGAGACCCGAGCATCGTGTTCACGTCGGCGGCCAGATGCGCGATCTCGTCGTTGCCCGTCACGGTCACGCGCAGTGAATGATCCGCCTGCGCGCCGACGACGCTCACGTCGCGTCCGAGGCGCACGACCCGTCGCACGACGACCGATTGCACGAGCAGGAGAACGACGAGGCCGAACAGAATGCTGGCGATCGCAACGCTCATCACGATGAAGCGCGCGTCGGCGCGTCCCTGTGCGTAGAGGGTGCGAGGGATCGCGACGCGGAGAACAGCGCACGGCGCGCCGCGCACGTCACGAAGGAGCGCGTACGTCGCGAGGGTGTGCTCGTCGAGTGCCCGCACCACCG
>CBIHQZ010000458.1:0-5888 GCA_966212315.1 uncultured Myxococcales bacterium | reverse complement strand
CCATGCTCTCGATGCGCTCTCTGCTGTTCGTACTCGCGATGCTGCTGCTCGCGGCTTGTCATCCGCCGGGCACCGCGATCGTGATCCACGTCGACGCCGACCCGGCCCTCGCGCCGTCGCTGCTCGCCGTGCACATCACCGCACGGCGGGCGGGCGTGGCTGCGCCGCTGCTCGATCAGTCGTACCCGGTGAGCGATCACCCGCTCCCGGGTGAAATCACGCTCGTGCCGCGCGACGCGAACGACATGCGCGGGATCGACATCGAGGTGCGGGCCGAATTGCTCGACGCGAACGACGATTTCACGGTGCGCTACCACACCGTCTTCGTCGCGCGGCAGACACGCCGGCTCGAGGTGCTCCTCGCCGAACCGTGTCGCGCCAGCATCGCCCCGACCTGCGCCGACAACGAAACCTGCGGCACCGCGGGGTGCGAATCGAGCGACCGCACCGAACTCCCGCAACTCGATGCATCGGCCGGTGTCGACGCGGTCGGCCCCGGTGACGACGTGATCGTCACCGACACCCCCGCGACGAACGACGTCATGCCGGGCGACGACGTGGTCTCGAACGCCGACGTGGTGACCGGCACCGACGTCGTGACGGGGACGGACGTCGTCACCGGCGCGTGCAGCAACGGCATGATGCGCGGGTGCTACAGCGGCCCCGCCGGCACATCCGGCACCGGCGCCTGCCACGATGGCACGCAGACATGCGCGGGCATGGCGTGGGGTTCCTGCAGCGGCGAGGTCGGTCCGGCGGCGAGCGAAACCTGCGGCAACGGCGTGGACGACAACTGCAACGGCAGCGTCGACGAAGGGTGCGGGCCGAGCATCACGTCGTGGTCGAAGCACGGTTACTTCGCGCGCTGTTTCATTCTCAGCGACGGCACCGTGAAGTGCGCGGGTCGCAACTCGAACAGCATGTTCCCCGGGGTCAGCGGCACGAACAGCAGCTGCACCGCGTCGAGCCTGACGTTCCCCTGCCGACCGACGCCTGTGGAAGTGCCCGCGTATCACGGCGCCCGCGCGATCTGCGCCGGCGAGGCGTTCACGTGCATCATCAACAGCGCCGGCAACGTGATGTGCACGGGCAACAACACTTCGCGGCAACTCGGTGACGGCACGACCACCAATCGATCCGCGCCGGTCGCGGTCAACGTGCCGATGACCGCGACCGACATCGGCTGCGGCCTCGAGGGGGCCTGTGCGCGCCTCGCCGATCGATCGGTGTACTGCTGGGGAAACGGCGCGGGCGTGCAGCAGTACGTGACCGCGTCGAGCAGCCTCGCGATCGCCGTCGCCGATGCGACCAGTTGCGCGTTGGGGGTCAGCGGTCGCGTGTTCTGCTGGGGTGCGAACACGTTCGGCGAAGTGGGCAACGGCGTGCCCGCTCCGTCCGTCGGATCGCCGACCAACGTGCTGGTGTCGGCGGGGACACAGCTCGGAAGCATCACCACGATCGAGACGACCGGCACCTCGTTCTGCGCGATCGACAGCAGCGGCGCGGTCTACTGCTGGGGATCGAACTACGACGGTGCGCTCGGCACGGCGTCGCAGGCGGATGCTGCGTGCGGCGGACAGGCGTGCTCGGCGTTCGCGCGGCGGGTCACGCTTCCCGGGGCCGCCAGCGCATTGTGGGGTTCGACGGGATACTGCGCGCGCGTCGGCACCGACATCGTGTGCTGGGGCACCGACGCGGTGGGACAGTTCGGCGACGGCAGCGGCCATCAATCCTGCATGCAAGGTGACTGTCGCTACACGCCGACCACGGTGCCCGCGCTCGCAGGGGTGCGGTTGTTCTCGGGCGGACTCGCGACGTCGTGCGCGCTCGGTTCGTTCGGCGTTCGTTGTGCGGGGTGGAACGCGGCCGCCGACATGGGCAACGGCATGACCGGCGACGCACACGACACGTTCATCGACATCACGTGGTGAGCCGCCGCGACGCGCTCAGCGCGAGCCGGTGAGCGCCGGCCCTCGGTAGGCGAACGCATCGGCCGGATCGATGCGGGCACTGCTGCGGAGTGCCGCGATGGTGCGGGCCGCCGGTGCGTCACGCGCGCGCTCCCACGGAGTGTGCGCGGCGAGTGCGGGCGCGAACGGGTGTTCGGCGACGAAGCCGGCAATGGCATCCGACGACGCGAGGATCTGCGCGAGCACATCGCGCGTGCGGCTTCGAGAACGACCGAGGGTGCGGCGGTCGAAACTGGCGACGAACTCGACCGCACCGTCGCGGGCGCGGGGTGCTTGCGAGAGAGAGACGTCGACGTCTGCGCGCGCGGGCGTCGCAATGCGAAATTGCTCGACGCGCCCTTCGCCCAGCGCACGCCAGAGCGATTCGAACCGTGCATCGACCGCGAGACCGTCGCGCCCGAACACCACGCATCCCGGGCGGAGATAGAGCGCACGGCGGGCGACCGCGCGGGCCGCGTAGGCGCGCGGGAGCGAGGGGAGGTCGGTGAGGCCGGCCGCGAGGCGGTCGAGCAGTGCGCGCAACCCGGCGGCGCGTTCGCCGAGGGTGCCGTCGAAGGCGAGGTAGAGACTCAGTGCGCGCGGCAGGGACGCGGGCTCGACGCGAATCGGGTGCGTCTCGGCCACGGGTTCGACGCCCTCGGTGTGGCCGGTGACGGTGATCGTGAGGTCGGCCGTGCCGGGGCGCAGGGCGGTGCCTTCGATCTCGATCCACAGCGCGAGCGCGAGCAGTTGGCGCGGTGTCTCGGGCGCGACCGACGACGCGAGCGGGGCGGCGTCGCGAAGGTGCGCGACGAAGGCATCAGGGCCGTCGGGCGCGAGCGCGTGTTCCCAGCCGCACGCCTGCCAGGGCGCGAGACGCGCGCTCCATGGGCGGGCGCGAGCGCGGGTGACGGTGACGAATCCGCGCGCGAGTGCCGGGCCGGACACTCGGACGGTGAGTCCGCGCGCGAGGTGGCGGGCGGAGGGGGCGACGAAGAGGACACCGAGGTGGGCGAGACGGGAGCCGGGGGCGAAGGTGACGGGCACGTTCGCCATGGGGGCGAATCGTGGCGCGCGGCGCAGTGGGTGTCGAGGGGACGAGTGACAGAGTATGTCACTCGATGAAGGCGGGGATGCGCGGGTGCGCGCCGGCTCGTCACGGCGAGCCACCACAGTCGAGCGAGCACGCAGTGCGGCACGGGCACGGCACGGCAACGGCTCGGGCGGGTGCCGTCGACAACGAATCGGATGCGCGAGTCGGACGAACCCGCTAAGAAAACGCCCGATGAGCGCCGATCGCGTCCGCAAGCTCGCCGCGCTGGCGGGGTCCGACAACGAATTCGAAGCCAATCAGGCCGCGCAACAAGCGTGTCGATTGATCCGCGAGGGAAAGGTCGTGCTCCGCGATCCCGGCGACGACCATGATGCGTTCGGGAGCGACGGCGCGGACTTCATGCAGGCGTTCTTCACCCGCGCCTGGCAACCGGCACCGCCTCCCCCGCCACCGCCTCCTGCACCGAGGCGCCCGCGCCCGCGCGGACCGTTCACCCGCAATGCGCGCGGCGACGGGGCCGAGTGCTTCGCGTGCGGCGAAGAGATCCCGCTCGGCGAGGCGTTCGCGTGCACCGACGGATTCGTCCACGGCGACTGCGTTCCCGCGGGCGAGCGACGCTGAACCGCGCTCTGCTCGTCACACCGACGCCGCGATAGCGAGCGCGCGCGGATCGTCCGCGGCGGTACCGATCGACACCGATGCCTGCAATGACGGCATCGTGCGCGAGCAAGCGCGCCGAGCGATACGTCGCGATCTCGAGACGCAACGACGGCCGGCCGTCCGCGCGCCCGAGGTCGAATTCGATCAGCGTCGGATCGCCGTCGTAGTCGTTCCACGCGTAGGTGCTCGACCGAACGAAGCGAACGCCGGGGAGCACCGCGGATCCGTATCAGTGCGGTTGATTGAAGAACGGATCGTGCAGCACTTCGCGCGCCGCCGTGAGGTAGGTCGTGTTGGCGTCGATCGCGGTCTGCGACTGCCACTGCGGGCTCGCGTTGTCCCAGTACACCACCGCTCGCACGCGGCTCCGCGTGGTCTGCAGCGATGGAATGATGCTGCGGATCCAGCTCGCTTCGTGCGCGGGGGTGAACGAGTTGTTCTGGTTCGCCGGCCCGAACTCGCAATACATGATCGGCTTGCTCGGCGCGTTCGCCGTCGCCCAGTCGTAGAACGACTGCGTGCTCTGATCGAAGGTCTGCGACGAGAACGTGTACGGATCGGCGCCGAGCCAGTCGACGTACGCATCGCCCGGATACATCGACGTCCAGCTCGCGCGATGCGAGACGTACCCCATCATGTTCCATACCCACACCACGTTGGTGACGCCGTGTGCGGCGAAGACGTCGTGCACGTGTCGCCACATCGCAACGTAGTTCGCGGCGGTGTCGAAGCCGGCATCGAGCTGGTCCTCCGGCTCGTGCCAGAGCACGAGGAACATCGGACGCCCGAAGGCGCGGATGCGATCGGCGACGGGTCCGATGACCGACGCGTCGAGTGAACCGTCGGCGGCGGCACGCCACGACGTGGTGCTCGGCTTCCAGTTGACGAGCAGCATGCGCCCACCGTTCGACCATGCCTGTTCGGTGGAGTTCGGGAAGGTCTGATTGCCCGAGTGGTACGCGTGCGCGATGTCGAGCGTGCGCTGTGCGCTCATTTCGAAGCGTGCGATCGCGCTGCCCTGGTTCTCGCCGCTGAGCGGATTGCTCATCGCGCCGAACCAGGCCCCGTTTCGCGGAACGAGGATGGACGAGACGTTCGCGCCGCCATCGCCCGGATTGCCCGCGTCGGTGCGGCCCGCGTCGGTGCGTGAACCCGAATCCGTGCGTGCGTCGGTGCCGCCGGAATCGGTCGCGCTCGGCACATCGTCGATGGTGATCGTGTCCATTTCGGGCACGTCCGCCGGCGCCATCCCGTCGAACGCGGCGTCGGCCGATGCCTCGGCGGGCGCGTCGGAAGCGGCAGTGTCGCGGTTCGAAGAGTCGACCGCGGCGTCGCGCTGATCGTTCATCCCGCCGGCACAGGCGGCGAGCGTCGTGACGGCGAGGACGGTGGGGAACAATGCACCGATTCGAACGCGAGAGTGCGGCATGCCCGCGAGCATATCGCAACTACGACCCGACGAGGTTTCCGCCGCTGCGGTGAAAGTGCCCGGGGAACAGCGAACGAATCGAGCGACCGACCGCCCTCACGCGCGTGCGGGTGAATAGGCCGGTGGCGACCCGCCCCACCACGCGACACTCGCAGCTACGGATGAGACACTGCGCCAATGAACCTCTACCGACGCGCGGGTTCCTGGTGCACGGCGCTGCTCGCGGCCCTTCTCGTGACGGGATGCAGCGCAAGCGACAACACTGGCATCGACGGTTCGGCCCGAAGCGATTCGAGCCTCGACGCGCGCCGCGACGGTTCGAACACCATCGACACGCCCGCTGCCGACACCAACACGATGCCGCCGACGCAGCGGTTCATGTGTCCCGACTGCCCGTCGAGCGCGTTCCCCGAGCCGACGGCGATGGCGTGCTCGCCCGATGCGGCGAGCAAGCCCACGCTGATCTACCCGCCCGATGGCGTGTTGCTCCCGCCGAATCTCAACGTCATCGAGATCCAGTTCGCACCCGGCGCGGGCAACACCTTGTTCGAAGTCGACTTCAGCAATCACGCGACCGACGTCCGCGCCGTCACGCGATGCAATCCCGTCACGAGCGTGCGCGGACGCATGACGGGCGCGTGTGGATTCACGCTCTCGCAAGAAGTCTGGGATGCGATGGTCGCGCCGAATCGCGGGCGCGATCCGGTGACGATCACCGTGCGCGGCACCACCGACGCGGCGAACTGCACGTCGACCGCGATGGTCACGCGGAACATCAACTTCTCGAGCGAAGACA